>JBNLEI010000226.1:0-22210 GCA_050304855.1 Methylococcaceae bacterium | reverse complement strand
ATAAGGCAGTAGTCGGATGTGTGCCTGTACCGAATGCCAGGCCCGGGTCGAGAGTCATGCAGACAGTGCCGGTTTCGAATCGTTCTTGCCCGGAGGGACAAACCCAAAGACGATCACTGAATTTCATCGGCTTGAAATGATCCATCCAGGCTCGCTCCCAGTCCTGATCGTCAACCTGCTCTATTTGCCACTCGCTTAATTGGTGACTGTTGAATTTTTCGCGGGTTAATGTTTTGATCAATTCTGGTTCGACGTCGGCATCGAAAAGAGCAATGACATTAGTCTGTTCCCAGATTCGGGTTTCTCCGGGCGGCGGTTCGTAAACCGGTTGGTCTTCGGCATCCATGTAGGTGACCGAAACAGCCCCAAGTGCACTGAAAAATTCGGATAGTTCCGGTGCTGTTTTTGGGTCTGTGATAACCGATAATTGATGCCAAGTCATAATATTTAGATATCGTAAGGGGTCCGGTTCCGCGTTGAAACAACCGAAACCCTTACGCTTACTTATTGAGACCCAATTTCTTTTCCAGGTAATGAATGTTTTGACCGCCTTGGGCAAAAGCATTATCAGCCATAATGTCCTGTTGCAAGGGAATGTTGGTTCTAATGCCGTCGATCACCATTTCGCTTAAGGCTGTTTGCATGCGAGCGATGGCGCTTTTGCGATCATCACCGTGCGCGATTAGCTTCCCGATCATTGAGTCATAATACGGCGGTACTTTGTAGCCATTATAAATATGGGTCTCGCAACGGATACCTGGACCGCCGGGCATATGGAACTGATCAATGGTGCCTGGGCTGGGCATGAACGTTTTCGGGTCTTCAGCATTCAGGCGACATTCGATGGCATGGCCGGTAAAAGTTACTTGATCCTGGGTAATCGATAACTTCTCTCCAGCAGCAATTCGCAGTTGTTCTTTAACGATGTCAAATCCGGTAATCATTTCGGTCACAGGGTGTTCGACTTGGACCCTTGTGTTCATTTCAATGAAATAAAACTCGCCTTTTTCGTAGAGGAACTCAAAGGTACCTGCGCCGAGGTAACCAATGTCGATGCAGGCTTTTGCACAAAGGGCGCCCATGCGATTGCGTTCTTCGTCGGTAATGCCCGGTGCCGGTGCCTCTTCAACGACTTTTTGATGTCGGCGTTGCATCGAACAATCGCGTTCGCCGAGATGGATAGCATTGCCGTGTGAATCGGCTAGAACCTGGAACTCGATGTGGCGAGGGTCTTCCAGGAATTTTTCCATGTAAACGGTACTGTTGCCGAAAGCGGTTGCGGCTTCGGCCTTGGTCATCGTGATTGCATTGACCAAAGCCGCTTCGGTATGAACCGTGCGCATCCCTCGACCGCCGCCGCCTCCCGCAGCTTTGATAATAACCGGATAGCCGACTTCCTGGGCCATTTTCAAATTAGCGGCATTGTCATTGGATAAGGGGTCCCCATTTCCGGGCACACAGGGAATTCCGGCAGCTATCATAGCTTTTTTGGCGGAAATCTTGTCGCCCATCATACGAATGGTTTCGGCTCTGGGGCCGATGAAAGTAAAACCGCTCTGGCTGACTTTTTCAGCAAAATCCGCGTTTTCCGACAAAAAGCCGTATCCAGGATGAATTGCCTCGGCGTCGGTGACTTCGGCAGCGCTAATGATGGCGGGGATATTCAGGTAACTATCAACAGAAGCGGCAGGGCCGATACAAACGGCTTCGTCCGCCAGGCGCACGTGTTTTAAGTCGCGGTCCGCGACGGAATGGACTGCGACTGCTTTGACGCCCAGTTCGCGGCAGGCGCGTAGAATGCGCAGAGCTATCTCGCCTCGGTTGGCGATTACAATTTTATCGAACATGATTTTTGGCCTATTTGTCTATTCGATGATGAATAAAGGTTGGTCATATTCAACGGGTTGTGCATTTTCAACCAAAATCTGTTTAATGGTGCCGCTTTTATCCGCTTCGATTTGGTTGAGGATTTTCATGGCTTCAATTATGCACAAAGTGTCGCCGACCGAGACAGATTGACCCAGTTCGACAAATGCTTTGGCACCAGGCGAAGCAGCCCGATAAAAAGTGCCGACCATCGGCGATTTGACTGCGTGGCCGCTGATTTTTTCTTCAGCGGCTGCGGTCGGCATCGC
Source organism: Methylococcaceae bacterium (assembly GCA_050304855.1). Classification (GTDB taxonomy): domain Bacteria; phylum Pseudomonadota; class Gammaproteobacteria; order Methylococcales; family Methylomonadaceae; genus Methylomarinum. The sequence goes on along the minus strand of JBNLEI010000226.1, from coordinate 20,075 downwards.
TGCCGCTGTCGCTGGTGCAGCCTGTGGAGCAATCGGTGCAGCAACAGCGACTTGTGTCGGTACAACGGATGATAATCGGCTGATTCTGACGGATTCTTCGCCTTCTCTGATTTCCAGTTCGGCTACATCAGAGTCTTCGATGATTTCGATCAATTTTTTTATTTTTCTAATATCCATGGTGTTAGTTTCTCTCTTCTAATATCTGATGAGCGGCTTGTAATGCCAGTTCATAACCGGTCGCTCCCAATCCGCAGATGACACCTACGGCGACGTCGGAAAAGTAGGAGTGTTTTCTGAAAGGTTCACGGGCATGAACATTCGATAAATGGACTTCAATAAACGGTATTCGGGTAGCCAGTAATGCGTCTCTGATAGCAACGCTGGTATGAGTAAAACCAGCCGGATTGATTATGATGAAATCGATCCGGTTTTGAAAATCCCGGTGAATTTGGTCGATAATTTCATGTTCGGCATTAAACTGATAAAAATTGAGCTGATGACCTAAGTTGCTAGCAGCCAATTCCAGTGAGTTTTGAATATCTTTAAGGGTTTTATTACCATAGTGTCCCGGTTCGCGAACGCCTAACAGGTTTAGGTTTGGGCCATTTAATATCGTTATAATTGCCATTTAATTGTATAAGGTATCGGATCAGAACACTTAAGGGCGGTAATTTTGCCTAATTTGTATGGTTTTGTCCAGATATATGTCATTTCTTAACAGATGGCGTCATAAACGATAGATTTTAGCCGCATTATGGCAAAATTAATCGATTTTTGAGAAAAAGGAGCCGTGTTTAATTTACTAGCATTCTATGACATTGACAGCCAGACCGCCTTGGGACGTCTCCTTGTATTTGCTTTGCATGTCGGCACCAGTATCGCGCATGGTTTTGATGACTTTATCCAGCGAAACCAGATGAGAACCGGTTCCTCTAAGAGCCATACGCGCGGCGTTGATCGCTTTTACTGCCCCCATTGCATTCCGTTCAATGCAAGGAATTTGCACTAACCCCCCAATCGGATCGCAAGTTAGCCCCAAATTGTGTTCCATGCCTATTTCAGCGGCGTTTTCCACTTGTTCCGGGTTTCCGCCAAGAACTTCCGCCAGCGCACCCGCAGCCATCGAGCACGCTACACCCACCTCACCCTGACACCCGACTTCGGCGCCCGAGATCGAAGCATTTTTCTTATATAAAATGGCAAATGCACCGGCAGTTAATAAAAATCGGATGATCCCTTCTTCATTGGCATTTTGGCAGAATTGCCAATAGTAATGCAGAACGGCAGGAATAATACCGGCTGCGCCATTGGTCGGAGCGGTTACAACGCGGCCGCCGGCGGCATTTTCTTCGCTAACAGCCAACGCAAATAGATTCACCCAATCCAATTGCCCAAGCGGAATTGAATTTTTGTAGTTTTCTTCTTGCAATGGGCGATATAAATCCGGTGCGCGGCGTTTAACGTTGAGCCCGCCCGGCAAAATACCTTCCTGTTTAATTCCCCGCTGCACACAGGCTTGCATGACTTGCCATATTTCCAGCAAATGCTGGCGAATTTCCCGTTCACTTAACCAGGCTTTTTCATTATTAAGCATGATGGAACTGACGGGGCATTTATGCAGCATGCATAATTTGAGCAATTCGTCGGAACTGCTGAATGGATAAGGCAGGCAGTTTTCATCGTCCGGATTTTCTTGCTCCTGATCATCGGCGCTAGTGATAAATCCACCGCCTATCGAGAAAAACTCTTTTTCCAGCAGAATTTTGTTGCCGGCAAAAGCGGTGAAGCGCATTCCGTTGGGATGAAACGGTAAGGCTTCCAGGTGAAAAAGCAAATCGGTGGTTTCATCAAAAGGGAGGGAAATCTGGGTTGATAACTGCAGAGTTTTATGAGCTCGAATTTCCTCCAGCTTGGATTCAATGGTATCAGGATCGATTTGCTCGGGGGTTTCTCCCTGTAGCCCCAGCAAAATGGCTTTATCGGTTCCGTGACCTTTGCCAGTTGCTCCCAGAGAACCGTACAAATCGATTTGCATTCGGGAAACGTGATCGGTCGGATGGCGAGCGAGTAGTAGCTCGATAAATTGGCGGGCTGCGCGCATAGGTCCAACTGTATGAGAACTGGAAGGACCGATACCGATTTTAAATATGTCGAAAACGCTGATAGGCATAACAATACGAATGGCGGTAAGCTTAATTGTGATTTAAGATTGTTCTACAAAGTTCCTTTATACCAGAAGATAGTCGTTAAGTGTCGGCAACTCAATTTACCGTTGTGAGTTCGAATCCTAGCTGAATACGTTAAAGGACGAAGTGGTGTGCAGAGTACCTGTCTAGGCCTATCTAAGGGACCTTAAAAATGCTTTGATTTTGACTAAACTAAGTAGCCACGGCGTTTCTTTCAATACTCTTGTCTAGTAGAGGCCGGACAGAAGACATTATCGGGATTTATTTAATCTGGATTCTGATTTTGTGAGGCAGGCAATAGCGAAGCCGATAGGATTACTCAATAATTATAAAAAGAATAACGGGCGAACAAGCTTCTACTAGACTTAGAAATTTAGCTTCGTGTTTGCATGTAAATCATTAAAACGGTGTGCGTAATAATTGCAGTCAAAGCTATTAATTCTAAAAAAAGAGAAGGGGATAGTCATGAAACGGCAAACCAATAAACTTTCTTATGGCGTCGTAGGAATTTGGATGTTTTTCTGTTGCGGTCTGCAGACGACCTTAGCGGAAGACTGGATTTATAAAGTCCGTGAAGGCGATAATCTCTGGAATCTTACTGCCGATCATTTGATCGATATGTCATACGTCGGTCGGGTACAGAAATTAAATAATATCGCAGACCCATGGCACATTTTGCCCGGCACTCGAATTAGGATTCCCAGTCAATGGGTAAGGCATTACCCTGCCCTAGTAAGAGTACAAAATTTACAAGGGTCTGCGAGCATTATTGAAGACGGGGCCGATCATGCCAAACCATTGAAGCCGGGTTCGGTCGTCATGTTAGGCGATACAGTTATTACGCATGCCGATAGTACCTTAGTGCTCGGTTTTTTGGACGGTTCCCGAATATTATTACAAGAAAATAGCCGACTGAAAATCGATCACCTAATGCTGTTGGAATATACCGGAATGTCGGATTCCCGGTTACAGCTTGAAGCTGGAAGATTGGAAACCCAGGTCGTTCGACACAAAGGAACTGCGCGACGTTTTGAGATTAAAACCCCGGCTACGGTCACTTCAGTTAGGGGAACAGATTATCGGTTAAGCGCGGAAGCACAGACTAAAGAATCTAGAACCGAAGTCGTAGAAGGTAAAGTGGCTGTTAAGGGTGGAGCAAAAACTCGTCAGCTGATATCTGGTTTCGGTACGGTTATCGCCTTGGGAAAAGCGCCGATACCGCCGGTTAAGCTCTTGCCGCCGCCGGATACAAGCCAATTACCGACGGTGTTCGGACAAGTTCCGATTCAATTCGCGATGCCAGACCCTAAGGAAGGACAAGGATATCGGGTGCAAATTGCGAAAACCGATTTATTTCGTGATGTCATGTTTGATAAAACGTTTACCGGCACCATCATCAGGGGGCCCGATTTACCTGACGGAAATTATCATATCCGAATCCGTGGAATTGATGCACAGCAATTGGAAGGTCAGAACGCTCAGCAACAATTTTCCATAAATGCACGGCCTGAGGCCCCTTTTCCGGTTTCACCCAAACCCGGAGAGGGCATTCTGATCGAAGATAACCCCGAATTCAGCTGGTCTCGGCAACAAGGCGATCCTCAATATCATCTTCAAGTTGCTGCAGATGAAGCATTTTCCAAGATACTGGTCGATCAGGCGGGGATCAGCGAAGAGGCGCTGACGGTTACCGATGAATTGCCGCTAGGAAAATATTATTGGCGGGTGGCGGCCGTCGACCAAGACGGCGACGGGCCGTTCAGTGACAGTCAGATGTTTAGACGTATTCTACCGGCCCCGGAAATTGATGAGCCGGAGATTTCCGAAGATACGCTGATGATCCGGTCGCGTAGCGGTTTGCCGGGTCAAACTTATCATTTTCAGATGTCGGATGATGCAGACTTCAGTGAGCTGATGGTCGATCAACAAACGGACCAGCCCGGTTTTGAAATTCCCAGACCGGCAGCAGGCGAATACTTTATTCGGGTCCGCACCATTGATCCAGACGGATTTATCGGTCCTTTCGGTGCGCCACAAAGTATCAATGTACCCTACGATGATCTTTATTGGTTACTGGTATTGTTACCGTTGTTTGCACTGTTCGCTCTGTGACAAGCCGCATAGACTATGTTTGCGCTGTTTCAGTTATCACTTCGAAAGCAACTACCGTTTTCTATCATATTGGCGGTTTTGCTCGTAGTGTTGTCGGTGTTGCTGAATCGGCTGCAAGTATTGGAACGATGGGATAATCTGTTTTACGACTTGGAAACGTCGTACATCAAAAGACCTGTTGACGATGGCATTGTGATTGTCGCGATAGATGAGCGTAGTCTGGATCAGTTGGGGCGATGGCCTTGGTCCCGAGCACTTCATGCGCTTATGCTGGATCAACTTACAGCCACCGGGGTAGCGGCTATTGGAATGGATGTATTATTTATGGAACCCGACCTGAAACATCCGGATGAGGATCGTTTACTAGTCGACGCGATTCGTCGTAACGGCAACGTTGTTTTACCGGTGTTGACCGGTGGCCAACACCAAAGCATCGTCGCTATTAAACCAGTGGCTGAAATAGCCGCAGCGGCGGCGCAACTAGCGCATGTGAATATGCGTTTCGATGCCCAAGGCGTTGCCCGAAAGTTTGATTTGCAGATTTCTCTTGCAGATGGTCAACAATTGCCGTCCATGTCGTTGGCTTTGAATCGGTTGTTGCAGCGCCAAGCGTCATTGGGGAAACAAAGCGGGAAAAGCACCGTCTTGCTTACTTTCGCCGGGCCGCCGGGATACTTTCACCGGGTTTCTTTTGTTGACGTGCTGCTGGACTCAACAGTCCGTCAAAATTTAAACGGTAAGACGGTCTTAATAGGTATGACGGCCGCCGGATTAGGTAGTCGCATTGCGACGCCGGTATCGAAAACCGACCGCCTAATGTCAGGAATCGAGTTTCACGCGAATGCCTTGGCGGCCATTCGTTCCGGATTGATTATCCGGCCTTTGAGTCTTACTGCCTACATATTGGCTTCTGCAGCACTGTTGGCAATCCCGGTGCTGCTTTATCCTCATTTCAAACCCAGGATAGCTTTTTTGTTGACGCTGATTGCAGTGGGCGTGACTTTTGTCGTTAGCTTTATGTTATTGCGCTATCTGCAACTCTGGTTCGCTCCGCTTTCGACGTTGCTCTGTTTGCTGCTGGGTTATCCCATATGGAGTTGGAGGAGATTGGAACAGCTTGGTTATTCATTGTTCAGAGAGCATGAGAAAGCAGGGGCAACCCTCAAAGCTATTGATGATGCCGTCATCACATTGGACGATAGAGGGCGTGTCGAGTTTATGAATCCGGCCGCTGAAAAAATGCTGGCTTGTGCATTGGAGGATGTCAAACAGGAACCTTTTTCCGAAATCTGCCAGATTGCGGAACCTAATGAATCAGGGGGGCTGGAAAGCTACTCTTTGGGCGAAGCACCATGGGAAGAGACTAAAATTATTCGAAACCGGTTGGGAAAGGAATATACCGTTCGTTTTTCCAGCAGTCCGTTATATGCCGAAAACGGCTTCACCGCCGGGGTGGTTTATGCTTTCAGCGATTTGACGGAGCTTATTAAAATCAATCGAAAAATTGCCTTTATCGCTGCTCATGACAACTTAACCGGCTTGCCCAATAGAGTATTGTTGCAAGATCGCTTGGAGCGTGCCATCGTTAGCGCAAGCCGGAATGGAAGCAATTTCGCTTTGTTGTTTATCGATTTGGACGATTTCAAGAAAATTAATGACGGGATGGGGCATAACTGTGGCGATTTGCTACTACAAGAAGTTGCCAGACGCCTGCGAAATTGGGTCAGACAGTCGGATACCATTTCACGCTGGGGGGGCGACGAGTTCATTGTGTTGCTCGCAGATTTGACCTTTCCCAAGGATGCGGCAGATGTTGCGGTAAAAATATTAGACGGCCTTGCAGACTCTTTTGTTTTGGAGGGGCAGGAGGTTTTTATCACGCCGAGTATCGGCATCAGTCTGTTCCCGCAAGACGGGCCGAAGGCGGAGGTATTATTGGCGAAAGCCGACGCGGCGATGTACAGCGTGAAAAAAAACGGGCGTAATGATTTCTGCTTTTATTCTCAGGACTTGGAGTCTCTGGCAAAAGAAAGGCTGATTATGGAAAAGGAACTGCGCCATGCTTTGCAATCCGATCAGTTCGAGATGCATTATCAGCCTCAAATAGATTTGATTTCCAACCGCTTGATTGGTGCCGAGGCTTTGGTCAGATGGCGCCATCCTGATAGAGGATTGATAGCGCCGGACCAATTTATCCCGTTGGCCGAAGAAATAGGCTTGATTGTTCCACTAGGTGAGTGGATTTTCAAAACCGTTTGCAAGCAGATAAAACTGTGGGAGGAAAGCGGATTGCCGGTCATCAAAATCGCTATCAATTTATCCCCCCGTCAGTTTGTACAGAAAGACTTGGTCGATATCATTAATAGGGAAATACGCGAACAAGGCGTCAGCGCCGAAAAAATTCAGGTTGAAATCACCGAAAGTATGATTATTCAGGATATCGAGCGGGTCATACAGATTTTGAATAACTTAAAATCTTCCGGGATATCGATCGCGATTGATGATTTCGGTACCGGTTTTTCGTCGTTGGAGTATTTGAAACGATTTCCGATAGATAAGCTTAAAATTGATAAGTCCTTTGTTGCCAGCGTTCTACAAAATCAGGATGACGCCAGTATCGTTCAGGCGGTGATAGCTCTGGGTCATAATATGAATATGCAAATAATCGCCGAAGGCGTCGAAACCGAAGAACAAGTCAGGTTTTTACAGGATCGCAGTTGCGATTACGGTCAGGGTTATTTTTTCAGTAAGCCGCTTGACGACCAAGACATGGGACGTCTAATTGCGGCATTTAATCCCGATTCATCGGGCGATCATTGAATAAGCGGTTTTAGCTCTTGCAGCAATTTCTCCCGGCTTAACTCGCCCGGATGTCGAAAAACGATCTGCCCTTCACGGTTGACGATAAGGGTAAATGGTACGGCATTGACAATATTTCCCAATTGCTGCGACAAGCTGATGCCTGCATCTCCACCGATCAAGATTGGATAGTTGATACTATGATCGCGCAGAAATTCGATGACTGGTTCGGCGTCCTCCACGGCAATGCCGATAAATTGAATATCATTTTCTGATAGTTCTTCTTGCAATTTGACGAATTGAGGGATTTCCTTTAGGCAGGGCGGGCACCAAGTGGCCCAAAAGTTGATCACCATGACCTTATCCCGCCATGTGTTGATATGGCGAAGAGTTCCGTTAGAATCAGGCAAGCTGAAATCTAATTGAGGCCGGGTAGTGGGCGGTACCGTGGTGGGGTTGGCCAGTCTTTCGACCGTTATGCCAGCAGCTAAAGCCAATAGGGCTGCTATTATCAGGATAATAGTCTGTCTCATAGTCTGCGCAAGGTTTGTCCGAAGGTTGCCGCGTTCTGATAGCCGATCACTCGAGCTTCGATAATTTCCTGCCGATCCTTACCGAAAAAAATGATGCCAGGCGGGCCGATCAGGTTGAAACGGTTGAGTAACGCCTTATCGTTATCGTCGTTTGACGTGACATCGGCTTGCAGCAAGACAAACCCGGCCAATTGTTGCTTAATAGTGGGGTCGGTAAAAGTATAAGCCTCCATTTCTTTACAGGAAATGCACCAATCGGCATAAAAATCTAGCATCACCCGTTGCTGCTTGGCGCTTGCCAATTCCAAGTGTTGTTCCAATTCGGCAATAGTTTTAATGCGTTGAAACTGGATGCTTTCCACTTGAGGTGAGGCGTTGCCGGCAGCCAGTCCTTGTAAAGGCTGAAGAGGATTGCGATTGCCGGCGCTGACGCCGATTAATAGCAGTATGCCGTAAACAAGCATCACCAAGCCCAATCCCTTCCATAATTTACGCCAGTTCGATGTATCTTGTGGTAGCGGATCGATCGCGCTAAGGTATATAGCCGGGATGATTAACAGCATGGCCCAGAGCAACATGGTAATCGAAGCCGGCACAATACGATCCAGCATCCAAACCGCGACCGCCAACATGAGGACGCCGAATACGGTTTTAGTTATGTTGAGCCAGCTACCGGCTTTTGGTAACAATTTGCCGGCCGACGCACCGATCAATAATAATGGAGTGCCCATACCCATGCCCAAGATGAATAAAGCCGAGCCTCCCAATACCACATCGCCGGTTTGACCTATATAGACCAGAGCCGCTGCCAGCGGCGCGGCCACGCATGGACCGACAATTAAAGAAGATAGGGCGCCCATAATGAATGCGCCTAGATAGGAGCCGTCGCGATGCTTATCGCTGGAGTGATGTAGCCAATTTTGAACGGCTTTAGGCATTTCCAGGTTATAAAAGCCGAACATCGACAATGACAGTAAAATAAAAATACCGCTGAAAACGGCAATGACCCAAGGTTCTTGAAACGTGGCCTGAAGGTTGCTGCCGAACAGGGCTGCTAATATGCCGAACAAGGTATAAGTCAAAGCTGAGGCCAACACGTAGCTAAAGGACAACAAAAATGCTTTGCGGCTGGTCATCTCCTTGCTATGGCCGACGATAATGCCCGATAAAATCGGGATCATCGGAAAGACGCAAGGCGTGAAAGACAGCAATAAACCGAAACCGAAAAAACTCAATAGAGTCAACCATAGATTGTCTTGCTGCAGTGATTTGACGATTTGATCCTGTTCCGAAAGCGGTCGGCCTTCCGGTACGCTTAAGATTTGTGCTGCGGGCAACAGTAAATCGACCGTTGATTGCATCGGCGGATAACAGACCCCACGGTCAGCACAACCCTGATATTTTGCGGTCAATTGCAAACGCTGCTCTGCCCTATTTCTACGGGATAGTGGGATATCAAAAGCTAGCTCACGGTGATAGATTTCCACTGCGCCGAAGGCCTCGTCATGATAAGGTTCCCCGTTAGGTATTGTGAAATCACCCAGCGCGGTGCCGGTATCGTCACTCAAAGCGAAGTGTATTTTGTCACGGTACAAATAATAACCGTCGGCAATGACCCAATTGACGTGTAAGGTCTGGGAATCCTTAACGTTGGCGAAAAAACGAAAGGCTTCTTCGGCTGGCAGCAGCTCGTCTTCGAATAGGTTCAATTTGAGGCTGCTAAATCCTTTAACCAATTGATCGATTGCATTGGGGGAATCGGCAGAGGGCTGCGGAAGATCGATTTCGATAACGGTTTTTTGCGGGGGATAACAGACACCAATATCGGCGCAACCTTGATAACCGATTTGCAGTTTCAATGTGGGTGATGACCCGGCATTGCTGAGTGGAAGAAAAGCCTGAATTTGGCCGCGATAAACTTCCACATCGCCGAAAAATTCGTCCTGCTTGATATGTCCTGCGGGTAGCTCGGGGGAGCCTAGTTTGATATTTTCGGTTTGAGATTGGAAGTTTAGTTTTTTGCGGTATAGATAATAGCCTTCGTGGATATCCCAATTAAGTTCAAGCCGGTTTGAGGATAAAGCTCTCATGGATAGCTTGAATGCCTGTTCCACAGGCAATAACTCCTCATTGCCAATCGCGGCAAGTTGTTGGCTGAAAAAAGCGATAACAAAAGCAAAGATTATTGAGTAGCGAGACATGAATCGATCCATTTCAGGTAGTCGGGGTGGCCGCGATCAATTGGGACCGCAACGATTTCCGGAAGTTCATAAGGGTGTAGAGCCTTAATCCGGTTTTCCAGATCAGGATATCGATCTGCGGAGGATTTGATTAGCAGCAAATATTCCTGTGCCGTTTCGATTTCTCCCTGCCATTGATAGACCGAAGTGACTGAAGGCAGGATATTGATGCAGGCAGCCAGTTGCGATTCGACCAGCCGGCGAGCGATTGTTTCCGCTGTTTCCCGGTCCGGGCAGGTGCAAAAAATAATATGGTGCATGGCTTCAGTAAGGAAAATGGGTGTTCAATTGAATCGGTAAAATATTTTACCGTAAAACGAGAGGATAGTTTTGATAAGAAAATCCGCGGCTTAAAAACTCGCTGGAAATCCACCCATCAATATGCTTTTGTGCCCGTTTACCTTCTAATTAATTATCGCTGTGCGATATTTGCCCTATTTAATCATGCGGTGAGGAAATCACATTTGTCGATTATTTTAATTGTCCTGTTAAATCGCCGTATACAGTGACCTCGATATTGTCATCGGACGCTGTTTTTAAAAAGTCTTGCAGTGTTTCCTTAATGTCGTGATCGATAAATTTAGCTTTAGAGGCATCGATAAGCAGTGTACTGTTCTCCTCGATTTCATTGAGTAATCGTCTAAGCAAAGCTTTGTTCAAAAACGATACGTCCTTGTTGAGTGTCAATGTGTAATGGCCTTCTTCGTAGTGCAACACAATTGATTCGTGATAATTAGAGACAATGACAAAGTACAAGCCGACTGCAATTCCGATAACAATGCCTTGCAATAAGTCCGAGATTAAAATGAACAAAACCGTGGCTGAAAAAGGGATGAACTGATTCCAGCCTTGCCGATAGAGGAGAACAAACTGCTGAGGCTTTGCGAGCTTATAGCCGGTTTGTAGGAGAATTGCCGCCAAACAAGCAAGCGGAATGAGGTTCATAAATTGGGTGAAAAATAAAATACTCAATAGTAAAAAAAGACCGTGAACAAAACTGGATATCCGGGTCCGACCGCCGGCGTTGATATTGGCTGAACTTCGGACTATCACCGCTGTAATCGGTAAGCCTCCGATTAGGCCGCTGAGCATATTGCCTACTCCTTGGGCTTTCAGTTCGCGATTCGTTGGAGCGGTTCGTTTTAGCGGGTCCAACTTGTCCACGGCTTCCAAGCTCAGCAAAGTTTCAAGGCTGGCGATTATGGCTAATGTAATGGCGATGGTATAAACCTGTGGATTGATCAGAAAGCTGAAGTCGGGCAGCATAAACAGATTAAAGAAATCGCCCATTGTTTCGGTGACCGGTAAATTGACTAAGTCAGCATCCTGCACAACCAGTTTTGGAAAGTACTGTTTGGAGATTTCGTTGTGGAGAATCCCCCAAGCGACAACGATCAATGGCCCAGGTACTAACTTTGTCAATGAAAACTTCCTGATCCAGTGAGATTCCCAAGCAACCAAAATTAATAATGATACTAGCGCAATAATGGCGCTGCCGTACGAAAAAAAACCGAAGGAGTCCAACAGTTCCTGAAAACTAGTCGCGGCTGTTTCGTTCATATAACTTTCATCACCTTCGAATCCTTTATGGTAGCCCACTGCGTGAGGTAATTGTTTAATGATCAGTATCAAGCCGATTGCTACTAGCATTCCTTTAATTACAGCGGAGGGAAAAAAGGCGCCGATAATACCGGCGCGTAAGTACCCAAGGAGCAACTGAATGAAACCGGCTAAAACGACACTGACTAAGAAACCGCTGAAGCTACCCAATTGTTCAATCGCATTAAGTACAATGACCGTTAAGCCGGCGGCCGGCCCCGAAACACTGAGTTGTGAACCACTCACCCAAGATACTACGATGCCCCCGATAAGACCGGCTATCAGACCGGAAAATAAGGGGGCGCCCGAAGCCAGGGCAATGCCTAGACATAAAGGTAGCGCTACCAGAAAAACGACCAGTCCTGCAGGGATGTCTTGTTTTAAATGATCAAGGTAATACTGAAGGTGCTTGTGAATCATAAAATTACTTCCAAGTTTGGTATTTCGAGAAAATTATCTTGCAGGTTTTCGTTAGTAACGCATTCAAACTCATCAGACCTCTGCCTTGTGCCGCTCAAATTTTCATATTGAAAAATAGGCTCAATTAAACCGTTATTGGGAGATAGGTTGATTAATGGCTTGATTAAACCGTCTTGGGCCCCATAGATCCAGCCATGCAATATTGGGCCTTGTTGGTCGCGCCAGGCTTTTTGTACGATTGAGGTATGAGACAGTGAATTGATTTGTTCGACGACATTGAGCTCAGCCAATTTATTAATCCTATGGCTCTGGATTTCAATCTTATCGAGTACATTCTGGTGCAGACGGTAGGTGTTTTTTATGTGCGCCAGCCATTTATTGGTAAGAACTGAATGTTTTGTTTGTGGGTGCAATGCGGCTTGAATTCCTCCACAATCATAATGTCCGCAAACGACAATGTGTTTGATCTTGAGAACGGTCACGGCATATTGTAGTACGCTCAAGCAATTAAAATCGGTGTGAATAACCTGATTGGCGATGTTCCGGTGAATGAAAATTTCTCCAGGTTGTGCATTGACTATAAGTTCAGCCGGGACGCCGCTGTCCGAACAACCAATCCATAGAACTTCGGGTGATTGTGTTTTTGACAAATTCTCGAAAAAAATGGGGTCGCGACTTCTTATGTCGTTCGACCATTGCTTATTTTGTCGTAATAATTTTTCATGGCAATGCATGTTGACTCTTCTTTTTTTAAACTACCAGTAAACTTAAACATAAGGTTCCTACCAGACAGCCGGAAACGAGCCGAATTTTTTTGTTTACCGGCTGGCGTTGCCAATTTGATTTAATCTGCTTTTCGATTGTCCCTTGCCAACCACCGGTAGTGTTTTTTAGTAAGGATATGCGGCTATTGATCAATCGAAATAGACGATATGCTAAAGTTAGAAACATCCCCCACATCAGTTAAAAACGATGATTTGAGTAGTATGTCGGTCGGTGTGAAATACATGCATTACGATTTCGTCAAGGATCGCTTCCAACGCCTCAAACATCGCGATCACAAAGGATTGTAGAAGCCATACGAGAGTCTCCGGAATCAATATAACCATGGCTATAGCGGTCATAAATAAAAACCATTTGATTCTGAAGGGTATCTTCATGCCCGCCTCCTCTCCTGAGTGAATATGATATAGCGCTCATTATTCTAAGAATGTTGAGATCCAGAGCGACAGTTTATCGGTATTTGGTATTGTATCGATATTATCTTACAAAAACCTTTCATCACGATAAAAAGGCGGCTCGAGGCGATAATGTTTATAGGGAGTGTTGCAACCGACATTATTTTGGCACTGGATATCTTCTTGTTTAAGAGTCGTTTTAAGGTATTGACTTGTCTTATATATTTGTTCTCCTCTTGAAATGGTATAGCTCGAATTAGATAGTTAAATTCTTTTGTGAAAATGGTTTTAGGCGAGGAAAATGAATGTAGATTGAAGGGATTTTAGGATGATCGCCTTGCTTAATTTCTATTACTTATTGCCGTACAAAAATGAAATTGAGGAGGTGCGATCGAATGTTGGCGATATTGTTCTGGAAATCCGACTCGGATGCCCATACTATTAAAAAATAGGTCGGAAAAATGTGCGGTGCCTGTTTCCGACGCCAAGACCTTTTTTAGTGGATTTTTTATGAAAATTGTACAAATTTTATTCCTGTTTTTTTTGATCGTACCGTTTGTGGAAATATACTTGTTGTTGCAAATCGGTGGTTTAATCGGAGTGTTTCCAACGATTTTTATGGTGGTTTTTACTGCTGTCCTCGGCGCATGGTTGTTGCGGCGGCAGGGTTTGGCCACATGGTTGCGTTTTCAAAACAGCCTGAATCAGGGCGCTATTCCAGCATATGAAATGATCGAAGGGCCTATTTTACTGGTGGGAGGCGCGTTATTGCTAACCCCCGGCTTTTTTACCGATGCCTTGGGTTTTGCTTGTTTGGTGCCGCAACTGCGCAGAAAAATTGCCCAATACGTGATCGAAAATCATCTGATTCGCAGTTCTACAGGTTCTCCTTTTTCTACAGGAAAGTCAAAGCCTGATGTGATCGAAGGAGAATACAGAAAAGAAGACTAGAGGCTCTCAGGCGCTTTTACTTACTCAACTTATTTGGAAGCTGTTTAAAAACTGCTATTCTCATTCAGTATAACGTTGAAAAAATGCTTAAACCTCCCTTGAGACGCTCGCTGCGACTTAATTGGGCTGCTCGACATGGGAAGGCTATCGCCGTCGCCGACTAAGACTATGAAAAAAGCGTTCGCTATGTTGAAAATACTGGGTTTTCTGTTCCCCGCAGGGTTGCTGTCGGCAGCTCCGCAACATCATAGCATTTCTGAACGGGATTTGATGGCTATGGATTTTGAGCAGCTGATGACTTTGGATGTCAGTTCGGTTGAGCGCAAACCGCAAACGCTTGCCGAAATTGCCGCCGCGGTGACGGTTTTGACCAAAGAGGATATACGTCGTTCCGGAGCAACATCGGTCGCGGAACTGATGAGGCTGGTGCCCGGGTTTATCGTTACCCGTATCGATGCTAATAAATGGAGTGTTTCTTCTTCGGAAGACAGCAATCGATTATCTGACGATTTGACGGTGCTGATCGACGGTCGTCCGACTTATTCCTCGTTATTCGGCGGAACGTTTTGGGAGCATATCGATATTGTTTTACAGGATGTTGAGCGCATAGAAGTGGTTAGAGGTCCCTCGGGCAAGTTATGGGGCACTAATATGAATAGGGGTGCTGTCAATATCATTACCCAATCTTCTAAAGAGACGCAGGGGTTGTTGGTTGCATTGGGCGGAGGTTCGGAAGAGCGCGGTCAGGCTGTTTTCCGTTACGGGGGGGCTTTGGGCGACGATCTCAGTTTTCGAGTTTACGGCAAAGCCGCGGAACGTGATCGGTCATGGGCGAAAGAAGGAGCCGCCGATGATTGGCGCAACGGGCAGACCGGTTTTCGTGCCGATTGGAAGGCTTCGGACGATGACGAGGTTATGTTGCAAGGTAATTACTATTACGCCGAAGCCGGTCAAAGACTTCAAGTGCCGGTCCTGCCGGATGCGGAGAACACGAGGTTATTAACTGAAGATGCGAAATATTCCAATGCCTATTTGATGACGCAGTGGCAGCATACGCTGGGCGAAAGTTCCGCTTTCCAGGCCGGATTTTTTTTCGACTACGTCAGGCGAGACGAACTCAGCATTCATAATGAACGCGACCGTTACGGGTTCGATCTGTCGCATTATTTCATGTTGCCTTGGGATCAGAAGATCCTCTGGGGCTTTTCTTATCGCAACGAACGTGACCGGACCGGAGCCGGGCATATTTTTTCCCTGCAACCCGCCAACAGGACTCTCGAAACCTACATTGGTTATTTACAAGATGAAATCAGTTTTTTTGATGATAGGTTTCGGTTGGCTTTCGGCAGCAGCGTGGTAAAGAACACCTATATCGAAGAGCCGTTGTTTCAGCCGAATGTTCACGCGGCCTGGATGCCGACCAAACAACACACCGTGTGGGCGGCGATCACCCGGACCTATCGAACTCCCTATCGACTTGAAAAAGAGGGGCAGCATTGGCTGGAGCCCGATCAGGATAATACTTTTGAAGCGGATCGTGAATGGGTCAAACTGCTTGGTAATTCTCGTCAGAAAAGCGAAAAATCGACCGGCTTTCAAATTGGTTATCGTGGACAGATCGACGAAAATTTTTCGTTGGATATGACAGCATATTTGATTACCGAACGGTCCTCGCCGGCTCAAAAAGTATCCGCGGATGGAAAGTCTTTAGTATTCCAGAACCGGGGCGGCGAGGATATTTATGGGGTACAGTTGGCCGCCGATTGGCGGTTTCAGGATTGGTGGAGTTTAAAGCCTGCGGCCAGCTATATGTATATCGATGAATTGGGAGATGAAGGTACAAATGGGTCGGGATCGGAAAATCCAGAGTTTTTGGAGGAAGCCGGATGGCCTTCCTACCAGGTTTCGCTACGTTCGCTGATGGATCTTGGCCGGAACTGGGAGCTGGACACAACTTTTCGTTATGTGGATGCGTTACGGGGAGCGCAGGTCAAGGGCTATTTTAATTTGGATGCCCGCTTAGGTTGGCGGCCTAGTCGGCAATGGGAAATTTCGGTCGTGGGACACAATCTCCTGCAAAGTCATCACGACGAGGCGCGTAGTTCCTTTTTTCCCACGCAATCGACTGAGATTCAACGTGGCGTATACGCGCTGATAACCTGGAGATACTGAGTGAAGAGAATCAAACACAGGTACTCGATCTCTGCTTTTCTGCTGGTATTAGGCCTAAGCCTGTCTCTACCTGTTTCGGCCGTTAACTTGGATGCTTTAAAGGTTTCTTATATTTATAATTTGATCAAATACGTTACATGGCCCCCCGGAACCTTCGAAAACGAACAGCAATCTTATAAAGTTTGTATGGCCTGGGACGGTTATTTCGATCATGCTCGGCACCTCTTGGAGGAGCAAAAAATCGGTGACAGGGGCTTTGTTGTTGAAGAAGTGAGGCTCTTGTCGAATTTGGATGGTTGTCACGTGCTGTTTATAAGTAGTAATGAAACCGAGAGAATCAAAAGATTGACCGCTTCTATACCAAACCGGCCGCTTTTAACTATCAGTGATGATGAGAAATTCGCTGAGCAAGGGGGTATCATTAGTTTCGTCATCGTCGACAGCAAGCTTAAATTCGAGATCAACTGGACTCAGGCAAAGGCCGTCAATCTGGTAATCAATTCAAGAGTCTTGATGTTGGCGGCAAAAGTGTGGTGATGTCCGGCTTCTTTGCTCGCAAAGCGTTTTAATTATCCTCTATTTTCTGAATCAGTTTGTGGATACGGCGCACGCCAATAGCGACGACAACCAAGACAAAGGGAATGGAAACACCGATCACCAGCGGTGGATTGATATCCCAGCCGGCCGATTTCATTGCCTGAGCAATCGAGCCGATAAGGCTGACGGCATAGCTCGTGATTGCGATAATGGATAAGCCTTCTACAGTTCCCTGCAAACGCAGTTGCATTTTTGCGTGGGCGCTCATCGACTTTAGCAGCGCCTGGTTTTGCCGTTCGATGGAAATATCGACTCGGGTGCGCAGTAGTTCTCCGGCATTACTGATTCGCTCCGATAACAATCTGAAACGTTTGGCGGTGGATTGGCAGGTGTTGATTGCCGGCTCGAGACGACGCGACATAAACTCACTAAAAGTCTGCAGTCCCTGAATTCTGACTTCGCGCAGATCTTGAATACGTTGGCTGACCAGATTGTAATAAGCGCTAGCCGCACCGAAACGATAATGGTTGCTGGAAATGTGATTTTCCACTTCGGCTGCGAGCGTAGTCAATTCGTCGAGCAATTGTCCGTCGTTACTATCGGCCTCCGCCATCGCGGCGGTAATTCCGATCAATTGCTGGTCGGCCTTGATTAAGGTCGGCGTCAATTTGCGGGCGATAGGAAAGGCCAATAGCGCCATCACCCGGTAAACTTCAATTTCAAACAAACGCTGAAGCAAGCGTCCGGCTTGGGCGGTTTTCAAGTGTTGGTCAAGAATCAGGAAGCGGCTGAAACCGTCGACATGAATCCTAAAATCGGTATAAGCTTTGGCGGCGCCGCCGCTGACCTCAGCACCGATCAACGCATTGCCGGCGAAAAAGCGCGACAATGACTCTATGTCGCCGGATGTGTGGGTGGCGGGGATAATCGCTGCATGCGCGGCCACGATGAGCTTGCCGGGTAATTGCGCCATCCAGTCCACGGGGACGCTTTTTAGTGCCGGTTTCGTGAATGGTTCCGCCTGTTGGTTGTGGACATAGAACGTATACGTGGTGAATTCGCCGTGTTGTTCCCAACGTAGCTGGAAATTGTCATAACGTGCACTGAAGTGGTTGGCGTCCTGTTTAGGGGGCGTCACTCCGAAACGTTCACATAGTTCGATTAAGTGATTGCGATCTTGCTTTTTTTCTTCGTTATTCAAGATCAAAGCGAGATGTGAGGCTGAGACCGGCAAATCCAATACGACCGAGGAACGGGCATGGACTTCGTTATGTAATTTGAAACGTTGCGGGTGATTTTCAGGCAGCGGGAATAATGTTGTCACGAGTCTGGTTGCGCAGGGTTATTGGGAATTTCGATGGTTTGTCACGGGTTGATTGGTTGGCTGGTTGCCCGGAACATTTCAGTTATTCTCAAGGTCAACAAGGTGAACGGTTGTCACGAATGCTGGATAATCGGGATTCCGGCTAGACCGGCACGAATAAGCCCGTCATAATAACGGGATAGGAGGAAAGAGTCCATGCTTGAAAGACCGATTGGTCTGCATGGACTCCACGTCGGTATTTGGTGTTTCTAGCTTTCGGTTTTGTTGCCGGAAGAGCCTTCGCCCTCTTCGACAGTACTTTTATCCATGCCGGAATAAGCTGGGCACCAGCCGGAGTAACCGGTTGCAATCAGTATTACGCCCAGAATCAGCAATATAATGCTGGCGGTGAAGATGGAAATCAGTACCAGTGCGCCGCCGGCTGCCATGCGATATTTTTTTTCTTTTTCGCCTACGTTATGTTCAAATTTCAGCATACGTTTTACATCAAAGCTCATCTTTAAAACCCTCTCTATGTCATTATTGTTATATTGTCCTGATTTAAGGCATTATTTTTCCGTAAACCGCAAATATACACAGCTCCTAGAAATGTGCAAGTTATAAAGATGGAAATCAGTTCAATAATCAATTCCTTAAATGATGCTCAACGTTTGGCTGTATCGGCGCCGGCCCAGTCGATGCTGGTATTGGCTGGTGCTGGAAGTGGTAAAACCCGTGTATTGGTGCACCGTATTGCTTGGCATATTCAAGTCGATAACGTGTCGCCGCATAATATTCTGGCGGTTACCTTTACTAACAAAGCGGCAACGGAGATGCGTGGGCGGATAGAAGACTTGTTGAATATCTCCGCTCGTCAGATGTGGATTGGGACATTTCATGGTTTGGCGCATAGGTTGTTACGCCGTCATGCCAAGCAAGCCAAATTGCCGGAAAGCTTTCAAGTGATTGATTCGGACGATCAACTCCGTCTCATTAAAAGGCTACTCAAAAATCTCAATCTCGACGAGGCGAAATGGCCACCTAGGCAAGTGCAATGGTTTATCAATGCTCAGAAAGACGAAGGTATTCGGGCCCGTCATATGGTGGAAACAGGTGATTTTTTTCAGCGTCAGATGTTGGCGATATACAAAGCTTATGAAGAGGTTTGTGAACGTTCCGGTTTGGTCGATTTTGCCGAATTGTTGCTTAGGGCGCACGAACTTCTGCGCGACAACGACGATGTATTGGCATTCTATCAGCAGCGTTTTCGTTTCGTTCATGTTGATGAATTTCAGGATACCAACACCATCCAATATGCCTGGTTGCGACTATTGACCGAAGGTCGGGATAATTTGTTCGTGGTCGGCGATGACGATCAGTCTATCTATGGTTGGCGCGGGGCAAAAATTGAAAATATTTATAGTTTCCAGAAACATTATCCTAATCATAAAGTAGTGCGGCTGGAGCAGAACTACCGTTCCACAGGTCATATTCTGAAAGCCGCCAATACGCTGATCGCCAACAACGACAGCCGTATGGGCAAAGAGTTGTGGACCGACTCCGGGGACGGTGAATTGATTTCGCTCTATTCGGCTTTCAACGAACAGGATGAGGCCTATTTTGTTGTGGAAAAAATCCGCCACTGGGTTAACGAAGGCGGTCTGCGTAGCGAAGTGGCGATACTTTACCGCTCCAACGCCCAGTCGCGGCAGTTCGAGGAAAAACTGATGACCACCGGCATGCCATATCGGGTTTACGGCGGCTTACGCTTTTTCGAGCGAATGGAAATCAAGAATGCGTTGGCTTATTTACGGTTAATGTCTAATCGACATGACGACGCTTCGTTCGAGCGGGTGGTCAACACGCCCACGAGGGGCATCGGAGCCAAAACATTGGAGGATATTCGCTTATTAGCTAGAGAGAGGGGAATTTCGCTCTGGAGTGCGGCATCCGAAATGGTCGACCAACAATGTTTGTCCGCCAGAGCCGCCAACGCTTTGAAAAGCTTTATGACCCTGGTTAAACGAATGGAAGTTGATGCCGAA
>JBNLEI010000225.1:0-27494 GCA_050304855.1 Methylococcaceae bacterium | reverse complement strand
CGGTTTGGGCCGAACTGATGGCGATTTCAGCCAGTTGTTGAGCGGTCGGATTGGGGTTGACGGCACAGTCGCCGTAAATCAAGACGCGATCTTCCAAGCACATGAAAAAGACGCTGGATACGATGGAGGTATCGGGCCGGGTTTTAATGATTTCAAAAGCGGGGCGGATAGTATGCTGGGTTGTATGAATCGCGCCCGAGACCATGCCGTCGGCATGGTTGAGATGGACCATCATGGTGCCGAAATAACTGACATCGGCCATTAAATCGTAGGCCATGTCGTAAACCACGCCTTTGTGTTCGCGTAACTTAAAGTAGGTTTTGGCATATAACTCTCGTAGTTCCGATGTCATCGGATCGACGATATTGATGTCGTTCAACTGTAGAGCCAAAGCTTCGATTTTTTGGCGGATTTTTTCCTCGTTGCCTAGCAGAGTCAGTTGCCCGGCTCCTCGAAGCAGCAGAATTTCGGCGGCTCTGAGAATCCGTTCCTCCTCTCCCTCCGGCAAAACAATATGCCGAGGGTTGGCCTTTGCTCTCTGCAGCAATTCATATTCGAACATCAGCGGCGTCATGCGAGGCGTTTTCTGGGTCAGCAAGCGTTGTTGGAGTTCCTGCATATTGATATTGTTTTCGACTAGACCCAGTGCAGCGGCGATTTTGCGACTGTTTTGCGGGTGCAGTTTGGCGGAGACATGGGTGACGTTCATCGCCGTGGTAAAGGTATCGGTGGAAACACCTAATACGGCAAACGGAATTTCGCCCAGTCCGTCGATCAACTCCTTAACCTGGGCAGCCGGTTCCTGTTTACCGGTTAATAGCAAGCCGGCAATTTGCGGATAGCTTTTCGAATGATAGGCCATCAGGCAGGCCAGAATGATGTCGGAGCGGTCACCGGGCGTGATAATCAGATCGCCTTTTTCCAGATAATCGAGAAAATCGGGCACTAGCATAGCCGCGACTTTATAGTTGTGAATTTCCAGATTCAGCGTTTCGTCGGTAGCGGATAATAGTTTGGCGTTTAATGTGCGTGCGATATCGCCGATACTGGGTCTTTCCAGCGACGGTTCGGCAGGTACGACATAAACCGGGAAACTGGAGTCGGGCGCATGGCTGAAACGAGCGCGGAGTGCTTCGGTCTGCTCGGGAGGCACGCTGTTGATGACCGTTGCCAGCAAATCGCAGCCGTTTTCATGAACTGCATGTCTGACACTGAACAGCGTATCGATAATTTCGGTATTGTCGCGGTCGCCTCCCTGAATGACCGGCATCAACAAGCAGTTGAGGTTGTTGGCAACATCGGCGTTAAATTCAAATTCGAACAAAGGATCGCCGGTTTTGTAATCGGAACCCACGCACAGCACATGTTCGCATTGCGACTTCAGACTCTGATATTTGGCCATAATGGCCTTTAACAAGTCTTCGTAGCGATCATTGGCCAGCAATCGGTAGGCTTCATCGTCAGTACAGCCGTACATGGATTGATAGGGCCAATCCAACTGATAGCGAAATGTGATTAATTGAATCAGAGCATCCTTTTCATCTCCGGTATGGATGATGGGGCGAAAAAAGCCGATTTTTTCGGCGTGGCCGGAAAGCATTTCCATCATGCCTAGCATGATGACCGATTTGCCGCTGCCTTGTTCGGCACCGGTAATATAAATATTTTGCGCCATTAGCTTGCGATGACAGTGTGTTGTCCAAAGGGTGAGAAAAATAGGTTAGCTTGCGCCTAGACTATTATTAACCAGATACCCCATAAACATAGCAGAGCTCCGGATGATCTGTTAACGATACGATCATTATACGGTGCTATTTTTTCTATTAGTATGAATAAAGTCAACAATACCATCCCGGTTAAGTTCATGACGCCGACCGCAAACATAATCAACATTTGCGACCAGCAACAGCCTAGGCAATAAGAGCCATGAATCAAGCCCATGCCAATGGCGCCTTGTTTCCCTCGACGCCAGTGATTCAATAAAAAGCCCAGCGGTGAACGGCAATGGTTTAAGCAAGCGTTTTTAAAACCGGTGAACTGGTAGATGCCGGCACTCATCAGAATCATCGCCGCCAACATGTGGTTATTGTTGTCCATCATCGGCGTCAACCAGTGCAGGCCGTGAAATTGCCATTGAAGCCCTGTCAAAGCGACGCTGAACAAAAACCATATCACCAAATAACCCAGAGCAAACAATACAGTGAAAGGCCATCCGCTAAGATATTGTTGACGGCTGGCCTTGTTGTAAGCTTTGATCATAGGAATTGCAGAAGGCAGCATCATCGCTGTCATCATGATTGCCCACATGCCGTAGACGACGGCAAAATCGGTCAGAGACCATTGCCAGGGATGTGATGGTGGCATCCACATTTCCGCCATCGGTAGAGTGACCATTTGGAGGTGCTGGTAAAGCAGAATGGACCATGCGGTCACTGTAACCGCCAGCAACAAACCGATGATCATTAGCTGCGTGTATTACGGTTGGTAATTAAATGGCGAGTAATAACCGTTTCGATCGTTGAATTCCCATTGCTTGTCGTAATCCTGATAACGGTATTGCAACGATTTGGCGACGGTGGAAGGGTGGCTTGAGACGACACACAACGGCGGATTATTGATGGTTGCCGTTTCGCCGGTGATGCCTTGGATGGCTTCGATTTCAGCTTGGGCGACACCGGGGATGGAAAGTCGGCGGCGATTACCTTCCTCCTGATAGTCGATCTTAACTTTTCTAATGCCGGTAACTTCGCTGACAAAACTCATTAAAATAGCGGGATGGCCGCCTTGCTGGCCGCTGAAAATACGGGTAATTGCATCGGACTGGCCGGTATCCGCCCGTTCATCAATATAGAGCGAAGCTTGCCAGCCGCCGTCTTTCATATGTCCCGGCGCATAGCAGGCTAGTGCGACATTAAGGTTGTCGATATTGACCCGGCCCAAAAAGCCGTGGTCGATGTGCCATGCCACCAATAATTTACAATTACCTTCGGAAGGCGGTTGTAGCCATACGCAAGGGCACGCGGTGACGCAGTTGCAGGTTTCGAAGTAGCTGCCTTGTAACCGCCAGTCAGGATTTTGAGTCATAGTAATCACCTAAAACGGTTCTTTGTAAGGCCTTAAATCGAGCTCGTGAGTCCAGGCGCTCGGATGCTGATTGTGAATGGCCCAATATGTATCGGCAATCGCGTCCAATTTCAGCATGCCGTCTTTACCTTTAGCGCGAACATATTCGGGAAATTGCAGAGCGGCGCGGTCGCCGTCGATTACACCGTCAATGACAGTGTGCACGACATGAATGCCTTCCGGCGAAAATTCGCGAGCCAAGCCTTGAGCCAAGGATCTTAAAGCAGCTTTGGCCGAGGCGAATGCGGTAAAAGGCGGCTTGGCCCTCAAGGAGGCGGTTGCTCCGGTGAAAAAAAGCGTTCCGCGCTGATTCATCCGCATTTGCTCGATAGCTTCCTTCGCAAATAGAAATGCGCCGAGACAATTTTGCTCCCATAAATGGATAAACGTTTCGGTTTCGGTTTCCAGAATCGGCAAGGGAATATTGCTGTCCACATTGTAGGCAGCAATATGTAATGCCGAGCCACGGTAACGGATAATTTCGAACAAATGTTCGATATCGTATTCCTTAGTAGCATCGGCGACTACGGGAGTCGCCTTGCCTCCGGCCGCCGAGATGCTATCCGCCACCTTCTGCAGTTTGTCTTCACTGCGGCCAGCGATAAAGACATGCATTCCTTTGTCTGCGAAGTGTTTTGCGAGCGTAGCGCCCAGTCCACGTTCTGGACCAACACCGATGATAACAGCAGAGCATGGCTCTGTCATCAGCTTGCTTGGCCCGCCGCAGTCGCTTCCGGTACTTCAATCAGGCTGCCTGATTTAACGTCGTAAATGTAACCATACACTGGAATATCGGCGGGAACGAGCGGGTGGGACTTAATGCGGATCACATCTTCTTTCACGCTTTCGGCTTGATCTTTGATGGTGAGCCAGTTGATGTATTTGCCTTCGGCGCAACCTGGGCCTTCGCAGCAATCGTGCCAGCCGGACGCATCGACCGAAGCGGTTTTCAAGCTGCTATTTAGCAGATCACTCATGATCTCGTTGGTGAAAGTTTCCATGCCGCAGTCGGTGTGGTGAATGACGAACCATTCGCGGGTACCGAGTAATTTATAGGAAATGACTAGTGAACGGATCGCGTCGTCACTGGCGCGGCCGCCGGCATTGCGAATAACGTGTGCGTCACCTTCCGACAGGCCTGCATACTTGGCCGGGTCAAGGCGGGCGTCCATACAAGTCAGGATGGCGAAGTGACGGCCGGGAGGCATCGGTAAATCGCCCTTATCGAAACTGCTGACATATTCGCGGTTGGCAAGTAAGACTTCATTTAACACTTTAGACATAAGACTCTCCTCGTAAATTGTTGTTATTTTCTGCCGAAAATCAGTGAAAAATTGTTGGCTGGCATGTCGATTTGTTCTTTCAATTCCAGGCCGTGTTTTGCGGCAGCCGCTTTTAAATCGGCCACGTCTTTAAGCCCCCATTCAGAGACCCCTGCGGAACTCAGAGTGTTATGAAACTCTTTGTTGGAATCGGTAGTAAATTGGCCTTCTACCTGAAAAGGCCCGTAAATCAACAAGATGCCGTCCTGTGATAACAGATGCTCGGCGCACTCCATCATACCATCAGCTATGGAGATCGGTGCAACCTGAAATATATTGATGCAGAAAATAGCGTCAAACGAGCCGGGAGTACCTGCGTTAAACCAGGTTTCCGGTTGGGTGAGGTCCAGGTGAACCGGGTCGGCGATGTTGTCATTCTGCTGCTGCTGGGTCAAGTTTTTAATGTTGTCAAAAACTTCGACGTCTTTATCGGAAGGGTGAAAATGCAAATGATCGAAGTGCGGGGCAAAGTAATTAATGTGCATGCCGCTGCCGCTGGCCATTTCCAGAATTCTGCCCGGATCTTTAGGAAGTTTTTCTTTAAGTACTCCCAATAACGGCTCGCGGTTGCGATTGCCGGCCCAGGCGACATATTCGCTTAACGGATGTGGATCTAAAGGTGGTTTATCGTTACTCATATTTTTTCCTCGGTATTTTAATTGTTGTATTTGAGATACCAGCATATTCCATGCCGACTTAGAAATTTATATAAGTGTTTGTGAATCATGTGCTTATGTTTTTGTCTTTGCAGGAATTGTGAACATATGATTCAATGAGTGAAAATTAGATTCACAAAAAAGTTATGAATACGACATCGCTTTCGGATCTCAATCCGGTTTTTTTTCTGCAAACGTTTATTCTCGAGCTGATGCATGCTAGCGAGCAATTGGGAGAGGAAAATTCACAACAATTGATTGAACATATCGCAAGGACAGCAGGGTGTTTTTTCGAAGAAGTCTATCGCCAGGATCAGATCGAAAAGGATGGGCCACTTAATGTAGAAAATTATATCGAGCTGATTTTGGGGCTAAAGAATAACATCGGCGGTAATTTTTCATTGGGGTCGAGTTCGCCGGATTGCATCAGCGTTAACAACAGTCGCTGTCCTTTTGGCGAGAAAGTGAGCAATTTTCCCGAGTTGTGCCGCATGACCTCGAGTGTTTTCGGAGGCATTGCGGCCCGTAATTTCGGTTACGCAAAAGTCGAAATCGCCAAAAGCATCGCCCGCCAGGACGGTTGTTGTGAAGTTTATATTCACTTGGACGCCGAGGTCGCTGCCGCGAGGCCGGGAATCGAGTATCGGGACGACTGGAACAAAAACCATCAAAACCGGGATTTTGATGAATTGCACTCCCGAATTGAAGAAAGCATGCTGAAAATTTGGCGGAGGCAAGGGCGACAGCCGATCAAAAAATACCAGCCGCCGGTGATTATCGCCAATTCAGAGGCGATGAAACAGGTTCTGCAATCCATCGAAGTGATTGCTCCTACTACGGCCACGGTGTTGATTCACGGACAGACCGGCGTCGGGAAAGAACTGGTTGCGAGGGCTATTCATGCCATGAGTGAACGGGGCAGTAAGCCGTTTATTCCGATCAATTGCGGGGCCATACCGGAAAGTTTGCTGGAAAGCGCTTTATTCGGTCATGAAAAAGGAGCCTTTACCGGAGCTATCGATGTGCACCAGGGTTTTTTTGAAAGGGCCGAAGGCGGTACCTTATTTCTGGACGAAGTGGATTCGTTGTCGCCGGCTGCGCAAACCCGTTTGCTCAGAATCATACAGGAAGGCGAATTGGTCCGTGTCGGCGGTAAACAAACCCTGCATATCGACGTACGGATTATTTCCGCTACTAATGTCCGTTTGGAGGAAAAAGTGGCGCAGGGGAGTTTTCGGCATGATTTGTATTACCGTATCAATGTGGTGAAATTGCTGATTCCGCCACTGGTAGAAAGACCCGAGGATTTGTCTCCGTTGGTGCAGTTGATTTTGCAGAAAATGAATAAAAGACATAGTAAATCGGTGGAGTCGGTCAGCCGCGAAGTGATGCAGAAAATTCGGGCGTATCACTGGCCAGGAAATGTCAGGGAATTGGAAAATACGTTGGAGCGGGGAGTGTTATTTTGCAAGTCGAGGGAGCTAACCGACTTGCATTTGGACAGTACCGATTCGGAACTGGAGACGAGTGACTGGAAACAGCAAAAAGAAAGGGCTATTGCCGGCGTCGAACAGAATTTTCTTCGAACCTCGTTATTGCATTACAAAGGCGATGTGAAAAAAATTGCCGAAGCGATGGAGATTACGCCGCGCGCGGTCTATAACAAGTTGAAAAAATACAGCATTAATCCGGATTCGTATCGTAAGTGATGCAACCCGAACTAGCGGATTCAGAGTCTAATGATAGAGGCGCCGATTCTGTGGTGCCGGGTAAGGAATAGAGAGGCGGTTTCGGATTCTAAACGCCTATGCAGCCGAAAACGCCATGACGCGTTTTCGGCAATCATCATCTATTTAGTTGATAAATGAACAGCAGTAGTCGGTTGGTGTTTGGATCTTAACGCTAAATTGTGCGTTACCCGGAACATTAAAAGAATCGCCGCCTTTGAAGCTCCGCCAGCCTTCAGTTTCCGGTAATGATACTTGCAGTTCGCCGGCCAAAATTTCCATCAATTCAGGATCGGCGGTGTTGAACGTGTATTCGCCAGGCAGCATGAAACCCAAAGTTTTGATCGAGCCGTCGGCAAATTTTAGGGTGCGACTGCTGACGTTGCCGTCATAATAGACGTTCGCTTGTTTCACGACAGTCACGTTGCTGAACTCTGACATGGATTTTATCTCCTGAAAAAACTGCCAATGATACCAGCTTATTGCGTTTTTTCGATGCAAAAGAGCCGAGGTGCATTCGGTTTGGGAATCGAACTTTCGTGAATTTGGCAGCGAAATTCGGTAGGTTCAAGGTGTAGCGCCCAATTTTGCACTTGTAGCATTTCGGTGTCTCCGCCTGTGTGGCCTGGATAGGCTAAGACGGTTAGGATTCCTGGCCGAGCCAGCAACCGGCAGGCACCCGTCAAAGCAATGATCGTCGATTCCGCATCGGTAATCACGGACTTATCGCTTCCCGGTAAGTAACCGAGATTGAACATAATTGCCCGGACAATGCCGTGACATTCTGCAGGAATCCGGTGTTGCATTTCGGCGTGGCTGGCGTGGAACAACGTGACGTTATCGTTCAACAAGTGTTCGGACAGGCGTTTGCGTGTGGCATTGAGGGCCTGCTGTTGAATATCGAAACCGTAGATATGGCCGTGAGACCCAACTTGTCGAGCCAAAAACTGCGTGTCGTGGCCGTTGCCGACCGTGGCGTCAATGGCAATGTCACCGTCTTTTAACAATGCTTCGATGATTTGATGTGCGGTTTCAGGCAGGGAAATGCGTTTCATAGTAACGTTTAATATCGCAGTGGGCGGGCAGCGGCTGTCTCTGGATCAAGGTGTCGGCGAAACGCTGACAGTAATAAGGGATCAGCAGACTGCCTTTGGCGCCGAAGCCGTTGAAGATGGCAAGTTCAGGATGAGTCGGATGAAAGCCGATAAAGGGCTGTCGGTCCTGCGTTGCCGGCCGGACGCCGGCCTGCCGGCGGGTAATCCGAGCTTGTTGCTGCGCAGGATAAATTTTACTCAGCGTTGAGAGCAGGGCGTTGCCGGCTTCAAGGCTTACTTTGGTGTCGATGTGGCTTCGATCGAAAGTTGCGCCTGTTTTAAAGCGGGTCGTATCCAACGGAATCATCCAATGGCCGTAATTAAGGATTCGGTCAATCAAAGGGATGGGGCTTTGAGCCGTAATAATTTCACCCTTCACCGCTTGAAAGGGGAGCCAATCAAACCAAGGGTTATCGATGGCCTGATAGCCCTCGCAGAAGATAATCCGGTCCGGCCGGTAGTTTTGCCATCGCAGAGTGCGGCCGGGGTGAACTTCCCGATAATCGAGCTGCGTTCGCCGGTAAAGATGTTGCCCGCTGAAAAATCGCTGCAAGGCGTCGAGTAGCGGTTCGGTCATCAGATAACCGGTTTGGCTTTGTCGAAGTATTGCGAGCGAGCCGGCGATTTGTGGCCACGGTTCGACGATGTCGATGAGGTAATCGCGATAACCGGTTTGTTTCAGGCGCTTTTCGGCGGTTTCCAGTTCCTCGTCGTTTCGAAGCAGACGCAGCATCGGTTTTTCGACCAAAAAAAATTGTCCGAAATGGTTCGCCAATTCTGCGTAATAATCCCTGGCTACCGGCAACAAGGTCTCGATTGACGTGGTTTTAGCCAGTCGTTGGCCGGTGACCGGATTAATCAGACCGGCTGCAACCCGAGAGGCATTTTCTTCGCCGTTGTCGAGGAGCAGAACTTTACTGCCGCGTCGAAATAGCTCCCAGGCCAACAGACTGCCGGCCAAGCCTTGGCCGATAATTAAATAGTCGATCCGCATTGAATGTGCCGAATCGGGTTTTACCTGTGATTATTTCGGCGTTAAGGCATCGCCGGTAAAGCGGATTCCATCCCAACCGTACTTGATGAAATTACGGATGTTCTTGTGGCCGGTGCCGTTGGGGTCTTCCAGCACTTCTATGCGGTAATAGTCGCCGAATAAATGCAGGGTTTTAGTTGGATCGAGCTGATGCTGCTTGGCGAAAGCGAAAATCTTGCACGAGCCTTCATTGCTGCCGGCGGCGTTAATCAGCACATCGTCTCCCAGGCCGTTGCTGAATTCGGTGGGCTGATAGTCATAGTGCTCGTCGATTATCGCCATGGTGTCGGTAAAAGCGATGGTTCCAGGATTTTCCAAATGGCTAAGAAATTCTTTAACAGTCATTTTAAGGGTTAGGTTGATAATGTGGTCTAATTTGATCGAAGCGTTAACCGTGCTTCATCACGCGCGCTTTTTCGCGTTGCCAGTCGCGGTCTTTGGCGCTGGCGCGTTTGTCGTGTAATTTTTTGCCTTTCGCCAGGCCGATTTTTAATTTGGCGCGTCCTTTGATCCAATACATCGACAACGGAATTAGCGTATAGCCTTTTCGCTCCACCGCGCCGATCAGCTTATTCAGTTCCTGACGGTGTAGCAGCAGTTTTTTTCGGCGCACGGCGTCCGGTACCACATGTGTCGACGCCGACAGCAACGGCGAGATATGGGCGCCATGCAGCCAAGCTTCTCCGTTTTTAATCTGGATAAAGCTTTCCTTCAACTGAACCCGGCCTTCTCTCAGGCTTTTGACTTCCCAGCCTTCCAATACCAAGCCGGCTTCGAATTGTTCCTCGATGAAATATTCGTGCGTGGCTTGGCGGTTGACCGCAATGGTATTGTCCGCTTGTTTGTTTTTTTTGGATTTTTTACTTGCCATATTGCTGCAAACAGCTTTTTAACCTGACGGAAATGGATAATTTTGGTATTTTACTCGATTCGTTGGAAAAATTTGATTTTAATTAAGAGGCTGAGCGTACAGATGACGGATACAACAAAATCAATACATGGCGAATGGTCTTCACGATTTGCTTTTATTCTCGCCGCTACCGGTTCCGCGGTCGGATTGGGAAACATCTGGAAGTTCCCCTATATTACCGGTGAAAACGGAGGGGGGGCGTTTGTTCTGGTTTATTTGTTGTGCGTATTGGCCATCGGTATCCCTATTATGATTGCCGAAATCATGATGGGGCGGCGCGGTCGGCAGAGTCCGATCAATACCATGGCGACGCTCGCAGAAGAGGCTCAGGTCGACGGTCGATGGCATTATTTGGGCTGGATGGGCGTGATTGCCGGATTTCTGATTTTGTCTTATTACAGCGTGATCGCAGGTTGGGCGTTGTCTTATGTCGTCAAAGCTTTCTTCGGCGGATTTTCCGGAGGCGATGCCACCGAGATCAAGAGTTTGTTCGATGGCTTGGTGAGCAGTCCGGTGCAATTGGTGTTTTGGCACAGCGTTTTCATGGTGGCGACGATGGCTATCGTTATGCGAGGCGTTAGCGGAGGGCTGGAAAAAGCGGTCCGTTTCTTGATGCCGGCGCTATTCGTTATTTTGCTGCTGTTGGTCGGATACGCGATGACGACCGGGTTTTATCAACAAGGTCTGAGTTTTATGTTTAGTCCTGATTTCAGCGAAATAGACGGTAATGCCATCCTGACAGCGATGGGACATGCTTTCTTTACCTTGAGTTTAGGCATGGGAGCCATTATGGTTTACGGTTCTTATCTGCCCAAACACATTTCCATCGCCAAAACAGCGATTTACATTGCCGGAGCCGATACGATTGTCGCGTTACTGGCTGGTATCGCAATTTTTCCGATCGTCTTCGCCAACGGTTTGGAGCCCGGTTCCGGTCCGGGACTGATTTTTCAGACCCTGCCCATCGCGTTCGGCAATATGACCGGCGGTTGGCTGTTCGGGTTACTGTTTTTTATATTACTAGTATTCGCCGCGCTGTCTTCTTCGATTTCACTAATCGAACCGGCTGTTGCCTGGTTGGTGGAAAACAAGGGAATGGAACGGCCCAAGGCCTGTATTTGGGCTGGATTGGCAACTTGGTTGCTTGGCGTGGCGGTGGCTTTTTCTTTCAATATCTGGTCCCATGTCACGATGTTCGATAAGTCGATTTTTGATTTGTTGGATTTTTTGACAGCTAATTTGATGCTGCCGATCGGCGGTTTTTGTATTGCGCTTTTTGCTGGTTGGATGATGCAGCAACGACATACTCGACATGAACTGGAGATGTCCGAAGAGTCTTTTGCCGTATGGAAATTTCTGGTTAGCTTTATAGCGCCGGCAGCGGTATTTTTGGTCTTCCTGCACGTCGTCGGGGTTATTTGATGACAGTAGTGCAAAAATCCGCCCTGGTGAAGTTTTCGGCCCAGCAGATGTTTGATCTGGTGGACGATATCGAATCTTATCCGGAGTTTTTACCCTGGTGCAGTGGCAGTCGGGTTCTGCGCCGCGAAGACGACATCGTCGACGGAGAGATCCAGATTTCCAAGGGCGGGCTGCAGAAGTCGTTTGCCACCCGCAACCGGGTTGAGCACGGCAGGAAAATTTATTTGAGTTTGTTGGAGGGGCCGTTTCAATCCTTAGAAGGCGTTTGGGAGTTTATTCCGTTGCGGGAAGATGCCAGCAAAATTTCGTTAAACCTGCAATTCGTGATTTCCGGAAAGCTTGCCGGTTTAGCTTTCGGTCCAGTATTCAACCAGATTTGCAATACGATGGTGACTTCATTTATACAGCGTGCAAAACAGATATATGGCCAATAAAACGATTGCGGTGGAGGTCGCGTATGCAAAAACTGACCAACAAATGGTTATTCCGCTGACTCTTGATGACGACACTAGCTTGGAGGATGCTATCAAATTGTCGGGGATTTTGAAGCATTTTCCGGAAATCGATTTGACTCGGCATAAGGTAGGGGTTTTCGGTAAAACCGCAAAATTGGAACAAAAGCTGGCGGACGGAGACAGGGTGGAAATTTACCGTCCCTTATTGCAGCACCCGATGGAAGCTCGCCGCAACAGGGCATTGGCAAAATAATCCGCTAAAACGGCTCGTCGAATACTTTTTCGTCCCTATCCTGATGATCCGGTTCGTCGCGGTTGGATTTTCTTTTAACGGCCTTGATATCGGGTTCATCGCTGAATAGACCGGTGATTTTTTCCCACAAGGTTTGTTCCAGGTCGCGTTCGGGAATGTCGAGGGTGGTTTCTTTGGATTCTGGAATCACAGGGAGGGAACTCGGCCTGAAATCTCCTTGGACCCCGATCAGAGAATCATCGTCGAAATAGAGTGAAAGGCGTTTTTGAACTCTGTCGCCGCCGCCGGGTTGTTCGGAATAAAGATAATCCCAACGTTTCTGATGAAAAACATCCACTAACATAGGGGAGCCCATGATATATAACACCTGACGTTTGCTCATGTTGGGTCTGAGTTGGTCTATCATTTCCTGATTGACTACATTGCCTTGTTGAATATCCAATGAATAGACGCCGGGAAGATTTTCCAGAACGGTGGAGCACCCCGTCAGGGTAAGACACGAAGCAATGACGAGCGGTGAAAACGATTTTCTCATGTTTCCTGCAGGTTTCAGTGATCGGAATAGGACGAAATTCGAAATCATACCGTATGTTTGTAGATTATCCTATAAAACAACCTGCGGATTCCGTTAAAAGCGGCTACAATGTTAGCCACTTCTTTTATTGCCGTTCGGTCGGGTTTTATTTCTGAACTGTTTAGCAAAAATAGAATCAGATCAGTTTTTTATGGAGATTTTGTTTTGGAAACGCAGGATTTACGAGATGCCGGTTTAAAAGTCACCTTACCCAGAGTGAAGATTCTGGAAATTCTCGAAAAACAATCGGATGACGAGCGTCATCTGACTGCTGAGCAGGTTTACAAGATCCTGTTGAGCGAGGACGAAGAAATCGGTTTGGCGACAGTATACCGGGTATTGACCCAGTTTGAAGCGGCGGGTTTAGTGACCCGACACCATTTCGAAGGCGGCAACTCGGTGTTTGAGCTTAACAAAGGTACTCATCACGATCATATCGTTTGTATGAAGTGCGGTCGGGTGGACGAGTTTACCGACGAAATCGTGGAGAAAAGGCAGGAGGCTATTGCCAAAAAACTGGGATACGAATTGACCGATCACAGTTTTTACCTGTACGGAATCTGTGCCGACTGCAAAAATTCCTGAGATCTTTACCGATGTTTAAACCTTTGATCCTATACATAGGATTGCGCTATACACGTGCCAAGCGACGCACACGGTTTATTTCGTTTATTACCTTAACATCGATACTCGGTATTGCCTTGGGCGTAACGGCACTGATTACCGTTCTGTCGGTGATGAACGGTTTCGAGGCCGAACTCCGTCAGCGTATTCTCGGCATGACTTCCCACACGACTATTACCGGTCGCAACGGGCAATTGGACGATTGGCAACGCTTGGACCGGCAACTGAAAGGTTATCCTCATGTCGAAGGTGCCGCGCCTTTCGTTCACGGTCAGGTAATGGTCAATGCTCACCGCCAGGTTAGCGGCAGTTTGTTGCGAGGGGTATTGCCAGATTTGGAACCGCTGGTTTCCGAAGTGGCCGAGAACATGAAGTCGGGGTCCTTGGCCGATTTGCAGCCCGGTCAATTCGGAGTCATTCTGGGCGCAGAGCTGGCCGGATTTTTAGGGGTTGGCGTCGGAGATCGGGTGACGATCATTAGTCCTCAGATCAACTCCACACCGGCCGGCATTTTACCCAGGCTGAGGCGCTTTACTGTGGTCGGGGTTTTTCAGGTCGGCATGTACGAATACGATCGCAATATGGCGTTGACGCATATGGATGATGCGGCGAAATTGTTTCGTTTGGGAGAGTCGGTTTCAGGTTTGCGGCTGAAACTGGATGACTTGTTCAATGCCCCGCAAATCAGCCGCAGTCTGGCAAACGAACTTTATCCTGACTACCGGGTCAGCGATTGGACCCAGGCACACAGTAATTTTTTCCGGGCGATCAAAACCGAAAAACGCGTGATGTTCATCATTCTATTGTTGATTGTTGCTGTGGCCGCATTCAATATCGTTTCCACCTTGGTTATGGTTGTCACCGATAAACGGGGCGATATCGCCATTCTGAAAACACAGGGTTTGACCAGTTCCTCGGTGATGGGAATTTTTATCGTATTGGGTGGGGTGATCGGGATATTCGGCACCTTAATGGGGACTGTCGGCGGCGTATTGCTTGCGCTTAACGTCGAAACTATTGTACCGGCTATCGAGCATTTTTTCGGCATCCAGTTTATGGCGGCCGATGTCTATTACATCAGCGAAGTGCCTTCCAAACTGGATTGGAATGATGTTTCTCTGATTGCTTCGATGGCTTTTCTATTGTCGTTGTTGGCCACACTTTACCCAGCTTGGCAGGCATCTAGAATCAATCCGGCGGAGGTATTGCGCTATGAATGACACGATGATTCTGCAATGCAATAACCTGCGTAAAACCTATGCTCAAGGCGATCTGAATGTGGAAGTCCTCAAGGGCGTCAATTTGTCGGTATCCGCCGGACAGCGTTTGGCAATCATGGGGGCCTCCGGTTCCGGCAAAAGTACGTTACTGCATTTATTGGGAGGGCTGGAGAAGCCGACCGAAGGGGAGGTGATTTTGGATGGTGCCAACCTGAGCAGGGTGAACGGTAGGCGCTTGAGCCAGTTGCGTAATCGATCGCTGGGCTTTATCTACCAGTTTCACCATTTGCTGGGCGAATTTACGATGTTGGAAAATGTCGCCATGCCGTTATTGATCGGTAAACAGTCCATCAAACAAGCCCAGCAGCAGGCAAGCGAATTGCTGAAAAGAGTCGGCCTGGGGCACAGGATACAACATAAGCCGGGTGAGTTGTCCGGTGGCGAAAGACAACGAGCCGCCGTCGCGAGAGCATTGATTAACAAGCCAAGATGCGTGCTGGCGGACGAGCCCACAGGCAATCTCGATAGCAAGACGGCCGAACAAATTTATCAGTTGATGTTGGAACTGAATCAGGAATTGCAGGTCAGTTTTCTGGTTGTAACTCATGATCCGGATTTGGCTGGCCGTATGGATCATGTTTTACACATGGAAGACGGCTTGATTGTCGGCTAGATAATCTTAAGCGACACAGTCGAGAACAGGGCCGGTTTTAAAACCGGCACGATCTTCTTCGACTTTGAAAAATGGTGGTCGTCATTTCCGGCATTGTAATGGATGGATAAATCAATGAAAAAATCGGTATGGATAGCTTTAGCCGCGATGATGGTAATTTCATTATGGATGTTGAGCGGCAGGCTGGCGGACAGAGAAGAGCTTGGTACCCAGGTTAATGCTATGGCAGCGGAAAGCATGACGGTGAGCGTCATGCCATCGATTGCCCAACGTATTCAGCGCGAGATCATCGTCCAAGGCCGCCTGGAAGCTTTCCGAAAAGTCGATTTGCGTGCCGAAACCGCCGGCTCTGTGCAGGAGCTAGCAGTGGAAAAAGGCGAAGCCGTAGTTGAAGGAAAGGTTCTACTAAAATTAAGAGAAAAGGATCGCCAGGCCCAGATTGCGAAAGCTAATGCCGATATCGCCAGTAAAAGGTTGGTGGTCGAAGCGATGAAACGTCTTCGCACTCAAGGGTTGCAGTCGGAAACCAATTTGAAACAGGCGCAGGCCGATTTGGCGGCCGCCGAAGCCGAAAAACGGCGTTTGAAACTGGATTTGTCGGACACCGAAATCAGAGCGCCATTTGACGGTATTTTGGAAAGTCGAGACGTCGAGTTGGGGAGTTATGTCGAAATTGGCGATACGGTTGCACAAATCGTCGATGTTACACGTTTGAAGGCCGTCGCTTACGTCAATCAGCGAAATATTAGCCGATTGACTATGCAGCAACCCGTTTCGATAAGAATGTTGGACGGTCGCGAAGCCGAGGCTATGATTTCTTATATCGCCAAAGATGCGGACACCGAGACGCGCAGTTTTCGGATCGAAGCGGAATTCGAGAATCCTGATGCCGTTTTTGTGGCCGGCGTCAGCGCGGAGTTACGTATTATCGTCGGAGACACGTTGGCGCATTTTTTCTCTCCGGCCGTATTGGTTCTCGACGAATCCGGACAATTGGGCGTGAAGTCTTTAACCAACGACCATCGCGTGACTTTTAATCCGGTCGAGAGAGTCAAGGCCGAAAATGCCGGTATTTGGGTAACGGGTTTGCCTGATCAGATTACGATCATCGATCGCGGCCAGGGCTTCGTGTTGCCGGGAGAAAAAGTGATTCCGGTTGAAGCGTCCCGGCAAGGGCTGTGACGAAATGATCGATCAGCTTTTTTCTCGGAGTCGAACTGTCGTTCTGCTATTGGTCTTTATACTGCTGTTCGGCAGTTACAGTTATCGCAACATTCCTAAAGAGTCCGAACCCGATATCGCCGTTCCGATCATCTATGTTTCAATGAGCCACGAGGGCATTTCCCCCGAAGATGCCGAACGTCTCTTGGTGCGTCCAATGGAAAAGGAATTGCAAAGCATTGAAGGCATCAAAGAAATGACCGGGACGGCTCGGGAAGGGCACGCCTCGGTACAGCTCGAGTTTACCGCTGGCTTCGACAGCCGGAAAGCGTTGCAGGATGTCAGGGAAAA
Source organism: Methylococcaceae bacterium (assembly GCA_050304855.1). Classification (GTDB taxonomy): domain Bacteria; phylum Pseudomonadota; class Gammaproteobacteria; order Methylococcales; family Methylomonadaceae; genus Methylomarinum. The sequence goes on along the minus strand of JBNLEI010000225.1, from coordinate 10,896 downwards.
AGCCGATATTGCTAAAGCACAGTTGCCGGATGATACCGACGAACCGGAAGTGCATGAAATCAATGTCGCCTTATTTCCGGTGTTAACCGTTGCGCTTTCTGGGCAAGTTCCTGAAAGAACGTTAGTCCGCTTGGCCAAGGACCTAAAAGACAAAATCGAAGCGCTGCAGGGTGTGCTGGAAGTCGATATTGGCGGCGACCGGGAAGATCTGATGGAGGTGGTCGTCGAACCCGGCGTGTTGGAAAGTTACGGTATCGATTTTGAAACCTTATTCAGTCTGATCAGCAACAATAACCTGCTAGTTGCCGCCGGGGCGATCGATACCGGTGCCGGACGTATGGTCGTCAAAGTGCCGGGCGTGGTTGAAGATATTGACGACTTGTTGTCAATGCCAGTGAAAGTCGCTGCTGACAATGTCGTGACGGTGAAAGATGTCGCTCAGGTTCGAAAGACTTTCAAGGATGCGGAAGGCTTTGCCCGCGTTGGGGGACAGCCAGCTATTACGTTGGAGGTTAAAAAAAGAGTCGGCGCCAACATCATTGAAACCACCGCAGGTATTCGCGAGTTAGTCGAAGAAGAGCGCCGCTTTTGGCCGGATGCGATCACGGTCGGCTATATGCAGGATAAGTCGAAAAAAATCCGCACCATGTTGAGCGATTTGCAGAACAATGTTCTATCAGCCATTCTGTTGGTCATGATCGTCGTCCTGGTGGCCATGGGGATCAGATCATCTTTACTGGTAGGTATGGCGATTCCGGGATCGTTTCTGGCTGCAATCATTATTCTGGAGAGTCTGGGTTACACCCTGAATATCGTGGTGTTATTCAGCCTAATTCTGGTCGTCGGTATGTTAGTGGATGGAGCTATCGTCGTGACCGAATTGGCTGATCGGAATTTGCAGAAAGGCATGTCGGCCGATGCCGCTTATGCCGGCGCATCAAAACGCATGGCGTGGCCGGTGATTACGTCGACATTGACCACGTTAGCGGTGTTTTTGCCGCTGTTGGGGTGGCCCGGTATGGTCGGTGAATTTATGAAATACCTGCCGATTACCGTGATCATTGCGATGACGGCTTCGTTGATAATGGCGTTGTTGTTTATCCCTGTGTTGGGCGCAGTTTTGAGTCGACTAAAAGCCGAGCGGTACGATGCGACGAGCCACTCCGCAGAAGGACCCTTTACAGACGCTTACGCGCGTTTTCTAGGTCTTATTCTGGCCCATCCTGGGAAGGTTTTGTTGATCGCTCTGGCAGCTATAGCGTTAAGCTATCTGGCTTATTTTAAATTTAACAAGGGCGTTGAATTTTTCCCCGATGTGGAACCAGAGTTTGCACTGATCCATATTCATGCTAGGGGCGATCTTTCCATTGTGGAAAAAGACACCATCGTGCGTCAGGTCGAATCCAGGATTATGGGTATGAAAGAACTGAAATCGGTCTACGGCCGTTCATTTAATCAGGTGACCGGACGCAATGTCGCCGAAGACGTGATCGGTACGGTCCAGCTGGAATTCATCGATTGGGATAGACGACGGAAAGCATCGGTCATTATGGAGGAAATACGCCACAGGACACGCGATATTGCCGGTGTTGTGGTTGAGGTGCGCAAACAGGAATCCGGTCCGTCCGGCGATAAACCGATTCAGCTGCAATTTTCTTCCCGCGAACCGGGGTTAATCGAACCGGTGGTTAAAGAGGTGCGGAAACTCATGTTTGAGATCGGTGGTTTTATCGATGTCGAGGATAATTTGCCGCTGCCGGGAATCGAGTGGCGATTGATAATCAACCGCGAACGTGCGGCTCAGTTCGGCGCCAATGTCGCCAGCCTCGGTAAAATAGTGCAAATGGTGACTGTTGGCACCAAGGTTTCGGAGTACCGTCCGGACGACAGCGACGATGAAGTCGATATCCGCGTGCGCTTCCCCGAAGCCTACCGTAACCTGCAACAGCTGGAACAATTACGTGTTCCGACCGGGTTGGGTATGATGCCTATCAGCAATTTTGTTTCGTTGTCGGCGGCACAGAAGACCGGTACCTTGTATCGCGTCGATGCACGACGTGTGATTACGCTTCGGGCCGACGTTGCGGAAGGCTTGCTAGTGGACAATCAACTGAAATTGTTGCAAAAGGCTTTGAAAAATGCGGATCTTGATTCTCAAGTCATGATTCGGTTTAAAGGTGAGGATGAAGACCAACGCGAAGCGGCGACATTTTTACGTAATGCGTTTGCCGGAGCCATCTTCCTGATGGCTCTGATTCTGGTGACCCAGTTCAACAGTATCTTTCAAGCGTTGTTGGTGTTGTCCGCAATCCTCTTTTCCACGGCCGGTGTATTGTTGGGGTTAATGGTAACCGGACAGGCTTTCGGCATTGTTATGGTTGGGCTGGGAATCATTGCATTGGGCGGGATCGTCGTGAACAACAATATTGTATTGATCGATACTTACAATCAGCTGAGGAAAGAGGGAACGGAGGTTATTCCGGCCGCTGTCGCAACCGGTCGGCAACGTCTGCGTCCGGTTTTACTGACCGCCGTGACCACTGTGTTGGGGCTAATACCGATGGTGTTGGCGATGAACATTGATTTATTGAATCGTGAGATTAATTTCGGTGCACCATCGACCCAATGGTGGACACAACTCTCCAGTGCTATTGCAGGAGGCTTGACTTTTGCCACGTTGTTGACGCTGGTGTTAACGCCTTGCTTGTTGGTGATGGGAGATGAAATTCATCAAAAGTTGGTTGCGCGGATTGGAAAAATTAAAGGCGAATAAGCAAGCGGCTTTAGTGAGTGAAACGCCGTTAATAATCCGGCCGTTTAGCCGAAAAACCGAATGGCAGTTAGGAAAATAACATATTAAGCTCGGAGAAAGGTTGCGGTTTGGCAAAAAAGTAGCCTTGAAAGTAATCGCATCCCGCCTGCATTAATAAATCCACTTGCTCTTGATTTTCCACTCCCTCGGCTACCGTTTTCATGCCGAATTGATGGGCGATGTCGATAATGACCTGGACGAGCTTGGCGTCATCCTTGTCGGTAACAATATCGGCAATAAAGGACTTATCGATTTTTAGTTCATCGAGCGGTAAACGCTTGAGATAACTCAAAGATGAGTAGCCGGTTCCGAAATCGTCCAGCGAATTCAATATTCCCAGGCTTTGTAGCTGGCGCAGCTTTTTGCATGTATCGTTGAAGTTGTCGATCATGATGCCTTCGGTGGTTTCCAGTGTTAGAAAACCTTGGCGTAACGCATAACGTTCCAGGCATTGGCCGACCGAATTCACCCAGTCCGGCGATTGCAATTCTCGCGGACTAATGTTGACCGAGACAGATAAGGTGAGTCCTTGGTTTTTTTCCAATTCCAATAAATTTTCGATAGCCTGTTGCAATACGAACTTTCCTAACGGATAAATCAGACCGGTTTCTTCGGCAATGGAAATGAATTCATCGGGAGGAATGAAACCCAGTTCGTCATGTTGCCAACGAACCAGCGCTTCGAAACCGACAATATTAAAATCTCGGTCGACCTGAGGTTGGTAATACACCATGATTTCTTTTGCCGCTAGGGCAGCCCGCAAGTCCTTTTCCAGAGTCAGGCGTCGCAGGATCTTTTCATGCATTTGGGTCAGATATGTCGACGTTCGGTTGCGACCGGCTTCCTTCGCCGAATACATTGCAGTGTCGGCATGTTTGATTATTTTTTCGGTATCTATTTCATTGCTCGGAAAAACATTAATACCGATGCTTAAAGTAACATAAAGTTGCTGGTCCTCTAGCTTTAGGGGTTCAAGAAATTGCTGCTGTAATTTCTCCGCTAATGCTTTAGCGTGTTCGTGAGCAATGCGCTCGTCATAACTCAAATCGGGCAAAAACACGACGAATTCGTCTCCTCCAAAACGAGCTGCGACGTCGTCTTTTCTAATGTTTCGTCGCAAGCGGTTTGCGACTTCGATCAGCACTTTGTCTCCTAAACCGTGACCGAGGGTATCGTTAATGATTTTAAAACGGTCGATATCCATAAAGAGCAGGGCGTGGAAATGATGTCGGCGGCGGTTTCTACCCATGGAGTCTTGCAAACGCTCAAGCAGGAATAGACGGTTGGGCAATTCCGTGATTGAGTCATAATAGGCCCTGAATTTAATTTCAGCTTCGTTGGCTTTGCGCTTGCTGATATCACGCCATACCACGTGTAGTAACTGCGACTTGCCGTCGGTGATGACGGTCAAGAGCACTTCTACCGGAAAGACTTCGCCGTTTCTGCGTTTATGCAACCATTCAAAGCGATGACTGCCGCGTTCGAAAGCGATAGCAATCATCTCGTCGGCTTTCTCGCTCGACAAGCGCCCGTCATCTTGGTATTCGGGCGATAGTACGGATGGATGAAGATTGAATACTTGTGTTTTGCAATCGTAACCGAGCATATCTAATGTGGCTTGGTTACAGTCGACAAATCGCTGACCTTCGATCAGTAACATCGCGTCGGCAGATTTCTCAAATAACGTCGCATAAAGCGGCTCGCTGACTTGTATGGTTCCTGTAGTTTTGCCTCTAGGGCCTGCAACCTCAGCCGGGACCTGAATGTTCTTAGCCTGTCCCTGCCGCCAGGAAAGTTTTTTACGAAGTTTCTCCCAGCTATTCATTTTCATTCCGGCAAAATCCTCTCTTTTTGCTTTACATTTATTCAACAATAGTCAATGTGCGGTGTTCTATTTTGATTAGGCATTGAAAAATTTGATCGAATTGTAAAATAAAAAAGGCGTAATGAAAAAATACCTTGTTTCACAAGGTTTCTGCTTAAAATTGAAAACGCGTTTTTTGCATCAAGTCGCCTTTGCGTTGGAAAACCTTAACATCCAGGGTTTTGGGCGTAATTTTAAGTCGGGTAAAATTGTCGCCTGAATAAACTTCGCTGACTTTGCCCAATAGATAGGCATTTTCATGCTCCGCCGACGCGACATGGCCGGTCAATTTAAAATGGCGCCGTTTCATATGCGGGTAAGGCCAGTAGAACGCCGAAGAAATCACTGAATAAATTTTCAATGGTTTATCCGCAGTGCCGATATTCAGTTCGGCGGCTAAGGAGCAATGAACATCGCCGGACAAAAAGACCACTCGTTTAATTTTGCGGTTACGTATAAAGGCGATGATTTGGTCGCGCTGATGGCGGAATCCGCTCCATTTGTCTTCGTTTTCTTTTTCAGTGTCAGGAAAAAAGGGGACTGCGGAGATGATGATTTTAACCTTTCCGGAATCATCTCCCAGCCAATTAAGCAGAGCCCCCATTTGTTGTTCGCCAATGATTTCGCCGGCGTTGGCACCTTCTGCCGGTTCGCGCTCGGTGCGGGTGTCGGTAACGAAAAAGTCGCAGCAGCCGTCGCCGAACTGGTAATAAAAGCAATCCGGCGTTCCGGTGAGCTTGCCTTGGCCGTTATGCTTTAGCAGGGGACTGTGACTCATTTGATAGATTTGATAAGCATGAATGGCGGCAGGATACTTCAACATCATATCGCGCTGACTGGCGTTTGCAGGCCAGTTGTCCTCGATTTCGTGATCGTCCAGCGTCATGTAGGTGGGAACCTGGCTCATCAATTTTCGAATATGGGGCTGCGAAAAAGCATCGCGATAGCGTCTGAGAAATTCGTCGACCTGCTCGTCAGGCTTTAGGAAATTCAAATCGTCGGCATAGATCTGGTCGCCTACCATCAATAGTTTATCGATGGTTTTACCTTGGCCGATTTGGTCGTTGATGGACAGGAAGGTTTTATCGCCGCGGTCGTCGAACCAGCTTCCGCCGAATAGACGTAAAAGATAGCGGCAGGAACCGAAGATAAATTCACGTCCAGCTTTGGCATCGTTACTGGCCGTGCGGAAATAGCCCTGATCGCAACGACTCCAATCGATGTCGGTAATGTTGTAGAGTTCGTTCAGTTCCTGTTCGGCAAAAAAGTAGCCGATCTGGTAATGATAACGGGTATCGGCTTTTAGGTCATGAAACAAAGCGATGCCTGTCATATCAAAATTGGGATTCATTTTGAAGTAACGGGCACCGCTAAATTCCGTATCGCCGTCCTTGCGTAGCCGGGCGACGCCGAAGCAACGGCGAGGTTTGCCTACTTGAGTGATTTCCAGTTCGCCCCGTCCCCAAATACGTACGTGATCGGTGTCGGCGTGACCGACAATAGGGCCTACACTAAGCGGATGAATAATCATGGCGACCTCGCTGCTTGATTTATTAACCGGGAAGTACTCTTACGAGTCTATTGGCTCGTATCCGACGTGTCAATGCAATATTCTGTTATCGAGGCTTCTGTAACACATCGTGCCATATACTCCAGCGCGGTTTTCTTGTTTTTGTGGTTTTACCCTGAATCCAATGCTCGAATAGTTCCTGAATGGTACCGTCCTGGCGTTTCAGAGTAATCCAGGTGCTGAGGTATTTTTCCAGTTGCAAATCCTGTCCGCCGATCGCTATGACCAGTGGTGCGCCGGCCTTACCGGGCAGAGGATTGACTGCGACATAGTCGGGATAGAGTAAAGTCCAGGCGGAGCCACCTTCCGCCGAAGTTACCAAGGCTTGCTGCCGGAATGATTCGATCGCAAAGAACTCCGATTCGGTATCCAATTCGTCGATTTGCAGATTGGGGAAGTGATATTTGATGCGATCTGCGAATACGCTGTCCTTTATCACGCCTACGCGAATATTTTCCAATGCACTGATTTTTCCTGCATCACTGAATTCAGTACGACGGTGATCAGGGACCACGAAAGCAAAGTTGGTATCCAAATAACTGACAGAGTATAAAATTTGGCTGGCCGCTAACAGACGGGGGTTGGCGGTAATGCCGGATACTGCGATATCGAAATGATCGTCTTCCAATTCCTGCAGCAGATATTCACTTTCGTAAGGGACGAATTCGATGCCGACATCGAGGTCGTCAGCCAAACGGTGGATCAGTTCCACGTCGAAACCGACCAGTTGCTTGACGTGATTGTAGTAGGAAAACGGGAGGTGATCCTCCAGGATGCCGACGCGTATCAGGCGGCGTTGGTGGATACGATCCAGCATTTTTTGTCCAGGATTCAGAGTCATTGGGTTTGGCACTGAGTACCCCAAAACTTGTGTTTTCACGCCGCTGGACAGCAATTGCATTTGCAGAATCTCTTGCTCCTTGTCGTTAAGGCTGACGATGCTGCTGGCTAGATAAGATCGCAGCATCGCGATACTGACAGTAAAAGTCAGGGCAATGACCAACAGGCTCCCCAGTAGTTTGCGCCAGCGGATTTTGAAAATGCCGGTCATAATGGCGGTGGTGATGATGGTGAATGCGAGCAGATGCATTGCACCGGCAACATCGGCAAAACGCCTACACAACACGCCGACGGTCAAAAACAAATTGAAAATATCGTCGGGAATACGAAAGAGATCGAGTAAAAAAGGGATAGCCGTGATCAGCTTGCCGAAACTCAGAAACAGACCGATGGAAAGCATCTCCGGATACTCTGAGAACTCCAGCGGTTTACCGTAAAACCATGCGGCAAATACGATGAAAACCAAGCTGAGCAGGCGGCCTATATCCGGGAAAGGGTAGGCGAGCGGCAGCACAAGATCGGGGATGCGGACATGTTCGCGGCCGGCCGTGACATGGGTATGAAACAGCCGGCTGACGCCCTGGGTTAGTAACGGAATGATGACGAAAATACTGCCGACCGCAAATACCGTCAACAATGGGTCCCTGGAAGCCCGGAAAATCTGCCGATAACTGAAGGGAGTGCAGCTCATAATCAGCAACGGCAAGACGACGACGGTCACGAGCAATACCGTGAACAGTAGCATCAAAATATAAGCCTGAACCCGGCCGAATTCTTCCAACGTCAATGTGCCTGCGGCGCTGGCGGCAATCCCGAATACGCCGATTGGCGTCAGCTTGACGACAAAGGTGTTAACGCGAAGCAAAACTTTGGCGGCTTGGTCGCAATGTTGCAGCAACGATTTGCGTTCGGAATAGCCGATACAGGCGGCGCCGAATAACATGCTGAACAACACCACGGCGGGAACGGCGTTTTGCGACAATGCCATAAATGGGTTAGCCGGGATAAACAGGTCGATGAATTCGAGCTTGGCAGGCGCTTTAGTTAGTAAGGTACTGAAAAAAGCTCCGCTTTCAAGTTTCGGCAAGGCCAGGGCAAAAGCCCAAACGCTGAAAGCGCCGAGCAGCCAGAGAATAAGTAAAACCAGCAGGCCGTGTCTAGCCAGTAGGCGAGCTTCAAAAAAGTTTAACAATCCGATGTTGGCAATCAAAGCGAATAGGATGTAGGGGAGGACGGTCATTTGCAGCAGGCCGATGTAAACATCGCCCAATATTTGAAGTGTCGCCGCCTTTTCGCCGAAAAACAGGCCGACGCCGATCCCGCTTAACAGGCTGCCGACAATCCACCAAGTCGATGTAAACCGGTGGTGTTTGTGTTCATGGATGGTTAGTTGGGTCGTTTGGCTCATGCCGATTTTTTAGAGTGATCGGTTTGAGTATAATGGTTTTTAGCGGGAAGGATAGTTTGAGTAAGTTACGGCGTCCCGAGTGTGGTTGGGGACGCCGAGCGAAACCGGAAGTTATCAACGGTCTTTACGTTTGTTCCAGCGCTTCATAACAACCGCCCGCCAAAACAGATTCATCCCAAAATAGCCGATCGAAGAAGATACGATTCCGAGAATCAGACAACCGAACAGAAACGGCCCGCCGATATCGCCTAGGCTGGAGACCACGTTATCAACCGAGAATTCGAAATCGGAACCGGGCATGTCTTTACCCAGAAAAAATAGTCCGACTAAATAGGCGAAATAAAACATCGGTGGCATCGTCAACGGATTAGTGATCCAGACCAAAGCAACCGAAATCGGTAAATTGCCGCGAAAGTAAAAGGCGCCGGCTGCTGCAATTGCCATTTGGCCGGGCGTCGGAATCCAGGCGGCGAACAGGCCGATGGCAAAAGCCAATGCAACCGAGCGCCGGTTCAGATGCCAAAGATTGGGCTCGTGTAAGCGATCTCCCAGAAACTGAAGACTTTTTTGTTGTTTCAGCTTCTCAGGATCAGGCATGTATTTTTTTATAATATTTTTTGGCATGATGCTGTTAATGCTGTTAGTAAAAATTCAATTCTAACAGGTTTTAATCCGGAAGCGATTAACAATCGTTGAGGACATACGAGCAGGCTTGTCCGACTCAGTCGGCTGCATGAAGATGTGTTTGGTCGTCGTTTTCTGATTTAAAAATCGGTTTTGGATCACATTGATACCCTTACGTCGATCAACCTCCGGTTACGTCTTAATGGTGACAGTAACGCATATAGCTTCCCTAGATTTTTGCGGATTGCCCAATTTTGGATTTAGCCAACTGAATGCCTTTTAGCATGGATTGACGGTTTTTGTCTTCAAACGCTTCAATAAAACCCAACAGCCAACTGTGATTTTTCAAACGCCGGTCAGTCGCAATAAAGTGTTTGGTCCCGGAGAAACCCCAGTTTAAAACGAAATCGTCTGTTAACTCATTAACCCGTTGAGACAACTCTTCCAGTACAGCGTTAGTTTTATTCGTGTCATTTTGTGTCTGTATTGCCACTATTTTCAACATTCGCAAAGCAATGCCCGTTCCCGAATCGATATTCGGACTTGTTAACAATTGTTCGAATCGTTTTTCCGCTTCGGCAAAGCGACCGGTGGTGAGATGGCATTCAGCAAAATTGCTTAATATAGCGAAGTTGTCAGGATTGCGATTCAGAAAATCACGGTTTAAAGCAAAGACTTTGTCATATTCAAATAATTGATCATGCAAAATTTGGTTCAACGTTAATAGAGTTTCTAGTTTGTCGCTAGTATATTGATATAGAGCTAAAAAAGTTTCGGAAGCTTCTCGCCATTTTTCGAGCTCCATATAGGTGTTGCCCAAATTTTCTTGGGCTATTGCCCAATTTTCAGGCGACTCCCGGCGTGTATATATTTGTAAAGCCGCTAAATAGGACGAAACAGCGCCCTCGAAATATAGTTTACTAACCTCGCCATCAGTACGTGACCCTAATTCAAAAAGGACAGTTCCTAGATCATTCCTAGTTCCGGCACAGCTATTAGGCAAGTCTTTAGTGTTGCATACTTCCAAAGCCTCGGCGTAAGCCGAAATTGAATCTGCTAGTAATAAAATACCGGTATTTCCCGCCTGACGAGTACCTAAATCCGACAACGCGTTCGCGAGATTGTTTTGGCTCGTCGCCCAGTCTTGCGGTAAGTCTTCGCGCGTGCGCACCTCCAATGCCGCGCGGGTGGCGGCAACCGCTTCCTCCAACAAACGATTGCCCGCTTCGCCAGGTTTACGGTTGCCTAAATCGTTCAGGACCGCCCCTAAGTTATTTTGGGTCATTGCCCAGTCGCGGGGCAGGTTTTCGCGCGTATAGACCTCCAAAGCTGACTTATAGGCCGCAACCGCTGCTTCCAACAGTCGATTGCCCGATGCATCCGATTTGCGGGTGCCTAAATCTTTCAGTATGGCCCCTAAGTTATTTTGGGTCATCGCCCAGTCTTGCGGTAAGTCTTCGCGCGTGCGCACCTCCAATGCCGCACGGGCAGCCGCGACCGCTTCTTCCAATAGGCGAATACTTTTTTGCCCTGATGACCGAATCGCCAAATCAGACAACGCAACACTTAGGTTGTTAAGGCTTTGAGCCCATTGATACGAGTGTTCATCAAAGTTTGCCAAATTGGTTTTTAATAATTGGATTGCTCTCGTTAGATAGGGTTGACTGTTACCGTGATTGGCCCTTATTAACGCTAAAGCGAGGTTGTTACGCGCGACTGTATTATCCTGTTGTAATGCCAGTGCTTTCTCATAAGGTTGAATGGCTTTGTCGAAATAG
>JBNLEI010000224.1:0-10679 GCA_050304855.1 Methylococcaceae bacterium | reverse complement strand
TACCAAAATACTCAGTTGAAATGTGACTAAAATAGGTATAGAAAAGATAATATAAATTCAGGATAAAAAACCGGTTAACTAAAGCTATACGTAACAAGGCAATTCTCATTTTTAATATATTTTAACTGAAATCTAATTCCGTTGCTTCCTAAATAGAATAGTTTCAAGTATTGATTCTATTTTTTTCGTCAACTAGATTTGGAGGGCCTATCTATGGACTTTGTTAAATTAGCTCGCTTGCCTTTGGCTTTTTTGGATTCGGTCGCTTTCTCAGTCAAAATTGGATTGAAGTTTTTTCAAATGCATATCAATCCAGTTAAACCGACTTTAAAGCTCTCACAAGAAGCACGAAATGCGGCATTGCCAGATGGATATTTGAAATCGTGTAGGAACTTACTTACCCGCACAGCCGAATGGAAAGATCTTCCTACCTTGTCAGCTGAACAGTTCAGGAGCGTTCCAGGTTTTGGCGTGGAACCTTTTCCGGAAGTAATCGGTTCTGAAGGACCGGCTTTTGGTTCAATGGGTTTTGGCAATATGGATTTTGGGATATCGGAATTTGCATGTGGTGAAAACACGTGTACAGAACAAGATCTTACAGGTTCAGGTCAAGATTGGTGCGCAGCGAATAAGTGTTCTGAGCAAACCTGTGAAAATTTTAAATGCGACGTTCATACCGGGGATGGGGCTTGCGTTACATTCAAATGTGAAAAACATACAGAAGGGTTGGAAAATTTTATTTCCGAAGTGGAATTAAATTGGGATCACCCTTTTGTACAAGAACTTAGAAACTATTTTCAAATTGATTCCAGTGAGGATTTTGTTACTGAGTTAGAACATTACACCGGAAGAAATATGTATGACGCATCCGCGTTGGATGACGGCGATATTGAGCCAAACTAGTATAACGAGATCAGTGAAGCCCATGGCAAGTTTACAAGGCGCGCCCACCGCGAGTTGGAAAGTAACTCAATTCCTAACTAATATTGATTTGGATAAATCTCATATTTTGCTTCTGTATAGTGGTTTAGCTGGCAGGCTTATCGAGATTCCCGAATCATATCGGGAACGAGCCGAAACCATTCTTAGAGATCCAAATTCATCTACAGCTAAATCGGAAGAGGCTCTTCATCGATTATTTCAGGATCAAGGTATTCTGATACCTGAAGAGTGGGATGAACTATCTTTGCTGAAATATCACCACCAGAAATCCAGAGCGACCTCTTCTGGCCATCTTGGGCTGACGATATGCCCTACGATCAATTGCAACTATCGTTGTAAATATTGTTACGAGGATCATATTCCCGGCTTAATGTCTGAGAGTGTTCAAGATAAGGTAATCGAGTATATAGAAAATCATACTCCTGCTTTAACTTCATTGTCAGTTACTTGGTTTGGGGGAGAACCTTTGTTAGCACTCTCGATAATTGAGAGATTGTCAAAACGATTTATTGAACTGCAAAAAAAAGAAATAAAATATGAAGCATCAATTATTACCAACGGCTGGTTGCTAAAAAAAGATGTTAGCTCTTTGTTACATGAGCTTCAAATTACCAATGCACAAATAACGATCGATGGTCCCCGTGAAATTCATGATGAACGCCGTCCATTGGTCGGCAACCATCCGACATTCGATAGAATAGTCGAAAACATAGCCCTTTCTGATCCTAATCTCAGAATTACAGTCAGAGTAAACACTGATTTTAAAAACATTGAAAGTATGCCAATGCTTTTTGATCAGCTTGACAATGCGGGCCTGCAAGGAAAAATCAGTATCTACTTTGCACCCGTGATCCCTTATACAAGTGTATGCACAGATGTTGCGTCAGAATGTATCAGCGGATACTCTTGGTCAAAAGCGCAAGTACAACTTCAGGTAATGGCGCTTGAAAGAGGTTATGGCGGCATGGGATTGCCCCAACCAAAAAGTAACGTCTGCATGGCAGACGGTAATAAAGGCTTTGTGATTTCTCCGAATGGTTTAGTTTATAAATGTTGGAGTGATGTAACTGATCCTGAAAAAGCAGTTTTTGATTTAATGACTCAGGATCAAACCGCTTCAATGCTAAAAAACGTTGAACGATGGAGAAATTGGACTCCTTTCAACTTTTCAGATTGTTCTGGTTGTCAGGTGCTGCCTCTATGTATGGGGGGATGTCCTTATCTTAGCCAAAAAAATAATTCGGGTAATTGTAGTGAATTGAAATTCAATCTACGGGAGAGACTTATCACTTATTACTTTGCATTTAAGCGAAGAAAGGCAGCTAATCAACTCATAGAGAAGTTAAATCAACTTTTTCCAGAGGTCTCTTTAAAAGAATAATTAGTTCTAAAGTATAAATATTATTTGTCTGTCCATTGAATTTTGTTACATTCAATTTTCAAGAATGCCAGAATAAATCGCAATGATTGCGCAAAAATTGTCTTTTTGCGGCCAGTCGGTTTGAATCATCATCAACCTATATGATTTTACTTTGTTGCCATTGTATTGAGGTTTTGAATGACAGGACGTTTTAGATTATTTTTGGTCTGGTTTGTCGGTTATGCAGGATCGTTTGTGATTTTGTCGATTTATTGTTTCATGAAACTGACGGTAGACGATATTAATCACGTATTGGGTTCGGCGTTAGTCGATTTGACCGGGGTGTTTGCCCCTTATCTGACTCCGATCGTCGCTTTCTGGTTTGCCAAAGAAGTGGTCCAGAAGGCGACGCCTTTGCCGCCAGGACCTTATCGGGTCGCTTTTATTTGCTCGCTGTTTTACAACGTCATCATTTTACTGCTGATGGGAGGGCTTTTCGTGTTGAGCAGCCCGGCACCGGACTATTCGGTCAATCAGATCCTGGAACTGGCGAGCACGATATCTTCCGGCATGGCGTTTTTGGTCGGTCCGGCAATCGGTTTTTATTTCGGAAAAACCGATTGAGACGATTGGATCGTTTCCAATTCAACTAAATGCAAAGTTGGGTTTGTGAACTAAACAATAGAAAACGGAATGTTTTCAAATCGACTTGTTTTTGGTCGGACGCTTTGCCGAAGCGGGAGCCTTTGTGGTTAAAACAGCGCTTGAAGTAGATGGAGAGGAGGGGGCTTCATGGTCGGGAGGTCATTGGCTCGGTTCGACGCTGACAACGCCTTGGACGATAACGGATCAGGAAACGGTCGATGCAATTGTCGATGAAGCACATTCATTAGGCTTGAAAGTAACCGCACACGAGAGGGAAAATGCCGGTGTCGAAAGGGCATTGGATGCAGGTGTTGACGAATTCGCTCATATTCCTTGTGCGGAAGTCGATCCTGCTTTGTTGCAACGGGCGGTTGAACAGAGTATTAAAATGGTAACCACATTGGATACCTTATCTTCCTGTCATGGCATTAACCATAATGCGCATATGCCGGCACATTACGATGCGGAATTTATCTACGGTTCTGAAATCGGCCACAATGATGTGCCGTGGGGCATCAATGCCGAGGAAATGCACCGGATGCTGCATTTAACCAGCGAAGAAACCGTTGATTTCGAGGATGTATTGAATATTTTTAGCTCTGACACTTCCAAAGCGGGTAAAAACCTCGGAATGCCAGGATTAGGCGCTTTAACCGAAAATACACCCGCTGACATTATTGCCGTTCGGGGCAATCCATTTGAAAAATTCAAGCCGCTTGAATATCCGGACTTAGTGATTTCGGGAGGGAAAGTGATCGTAAATAATTTCAAAAAGTAAACTTCCTTTGTGATTGCGGAATTCGAGCGCTGGCTTTTCCGGATTCCGCAATAGTTCGTCAAAAAATAGCCGCATTCGCCGGTTTTGATTAGGTTGATGATGCCAAATAGTACTGATCAGGGTTTTTTCGATCTGTGAAGATATTTAGGTTTTAGCCTTTGCAACATACTGACGAAAAACGTCAGCAGTATGGCTCCGAAAATGACTACGACCGAAACCATCATGTTGCTGAGCCATTCCGGTTTCAATAACAATATCGTTCCTAGTCCCAACATCATGCTGCCGGACAATAGTTTCAACAATCGCCCTTCCTGCTCGGTGAGTTTACGGTTGCCCAGAGTCAGAGCGAAGGCAACCACAATCAATAGTAACGGGACGATATAGATGGCGTTATATAGCAGTAGATATAAATAGTATTGCGAGACGGGCAGTTCATTCAGCGTGAGAACGCGGGTAAATACCATCGGCAAGCCGGCTGTGCAAAGTAATTCGTAACTGTTTGCGGCAACGGCCAGGATCATTGTTGCGATAATCAATGCAGGCCAACTGCCGGTTTGCGCCATTAGCCGAATGCGCTCGAACAGTTTGGTTTTAGCGTCTTCGGTTAGCGATAGCGAAATGCCTTGTTGGAAAAAGAAATAGTCTTTGATATTGATCAGGCCGAAGCTGATAGCGATCACGCCCGCGGCAGCGGTAATCATCATCAGTTGTTCGGTCAGCAAGAACAGGTTCAGCCAAGCGGCCATAAACAGAAAATACATGATACCCGAGCAGATAACAAAAATCGTACCCACGGCTAGCATTCGGATACGGCTCCGGTGATGCACCATCAAACTGAGTAAAAAGAATAAAACGAAAAAAGCACAGGGATTGAACGCATCCAATGCGGCGATAATCAAAGTGAATACCGGCAATGAGAAATCCTGGTAATGGACGTTACCGAACCAGGGTAGGGTAAAATTTTCTTGTGCCGGCAGCGAACGATCTTCTTGTTGCCGGTAGCAATCCAGCAAACGCGTCTCCAGTTCTCGGCCGGTCGTTTCCGCCTTGTCGTAACCGACCATCATTTGACCGCAAAATATAAAGCCGGGGACGGACTTGGCCGTTTGACCAAGTTGCTCGGCCATCATCAGATAACGTTGCTGATTCAGCCGACTGCCGACCAGATCGTAACTGTGTAGATTCAGCCACGAATAGGTTTTCGGCAGTTTTTCGATGAAAGGTTTGGCTTCCCGGCAGTGCGGACAATATCTGGACCAAAAATAATGTAAATCGACCTCGCTGTTTTGAGGTTTGTCGGCGCTCTCTTCGGCAAAAACCGGTAAGGCCGTTGAAAACGCTAGAATCAGAAAGAGTAAAAATTGAGTTAGGACATGAAGGCGTTGGAAATTATTGTTTAAGTTCATCCAGAAGTTTCCAAAGTGTTGCTAGATCTTTTTTCTGATCAGTATCGATTTTGATAGCTCGGTTCAGTTCATCTTCCGTCAACGGCTGGTGGGATTGTAGCTGATGCTGCAGGACTTCCAAATCCGCGTCGGAAACATTATCTTGTTCATGCTTTCGTTGTCGGATCCGTTGTCGTAATTTTGCTATATCGGCATCGGTGAAGATAATCCGAAGGGGTACGCCGAATTCCTCGGCCAGCTTGAAAAACTGCTTTCGCTGCAGCTGTTGCAAGAAAGTGGCGTCAACAATCGCGCAGTAACCGGCAGCCAGAATTTTCCCGGCCAAATAGCGTAGACGTTGATAAGTCCGAGCGCTGACCTGACGGTTGTAGAGCCCGGAATGGAGTTGCGGAGCTTCCTGCGGCACCGAAAAAAAGAACAGTCGCTTCCTTTCTACATCCGAACGGACTCGAATGGCCGTGTAGCGTTTGATGATTTGTTCCGACAACCAGCTTTTTCCAGAGCCGGATAGGCCATGCATGATCAGCAAGGCCGGCTTGATTGTCTGTGTATAGTCGAGCGCCAGTTGCAGATATTCGTGATAATCGGCAATGGCTCGTTTCCGTTGTGTTTCATCGAGCGCTTGGTTGGCTCGGATCGCACAGACTTTTGCACGAACCATGGCGCGATAGACTAAATAGAAGCGCAGCAGTTTCAAACCGGCGTAGTCGCCGCTGTACTGCAGGTAACAGTTGAGAAAATGCAAGGCGAGTTCCGGGTGTTGCTTGTCGGTCAAGTCCATGACCAGAAAAGCCACTTCGCTGATGACATCGATCCAGTACAATGACGGATTGAATTCAATGCCGTCGAAAGGCACGATGTTTCCCTCCACCAACGCGATATTGGCCAAGTGTAAGTCGCCGTGACATTCGCGAATAAATCCTTCCCGTTTACGCTGCCAGAATAAACGCTTGTGTTTTTTGAATTCTTGTTCGCTCCAGTGATGCAGAGATTGCAACGCCTCAGTTTTTTCGATAATTGATAGTTTTTGAATTTGGCTGAAATTCTCTCTGACGGGTTTCATTACAGCATCGGGGCTTCCGAATTCGCTGTTTTTCGGTGCCGGCGCAATTCTGTGATGAAAATCGGCGATCATACGGGCAGTTTGCTTGAGATGGTCGTCGGTCAGTTTTTGTTGTTCCAAGAGGTGGTCGAAAATACAGCGTTGATCAAATTGACGCATCTTCACAGCGTATTCAAAGATGGGGTCTTTTCCGTTTAACTGCGGTTCCGCCGGACTTCCGGTAATGGCGACAACCTCGATATAAATTTCCGGAGCCAGTCGAGAGTTCAGGCGCAATTCTTCCAGACAATAATGGTGACGTTTTTCCAGAGTGGAGAAGTCGAGAAAGCCGAGATCCAACGGTTTTTTGATTTTATAGGCATAGCTTCCGGTCAGTATCACCCATGAAATATGGGTTTCGATCAGCCTGAATTCGGTAATCGGATGCGGATATAGCGCCGGATTCTGCAAGGACTGGAGCAATAGCGGAATATTGCGTTGCGTCATGAATACTAACCTCTATACCTCTATTAACCGGTTCATCAACTATACCTTCCAATGGTCTGATTACACCAGGTTTTTTATGCGTGCAGGAGAAAAACGGAGTAACATCAAACTGAATGGTAGTCAGTTGATAAGCCTAACGGGAGGTTCGATATGAGTATAGACGTTAAGTTCAGAAACGGATTGCTGTTGTTTATCGCTTTGTTGTGTTATCTGAATTCTGCAGTACAGGCCGAGGAGGATTATGCCATGGCTAGACAGCAACTGGTCAAGGAAATAGAGGATGATGTCAGGTCGACCCGTTTTTATTTGGATAAAGAGGTATTGGATGAAAAAGTAATGCAAATGATGGCGAGGGTGCCCCGCCATGAATTCGTACCTGAAGAGTCAAGAAGGTTCGCCTATGAAAATCGTCCGTTGTCAATCGGTTACGGCCAAACCATATCGCAACCCTACATTGTTGCAATAATGACCGATTTACTGGAATTGACGCCGAACAGCCGCGTGTTGGAATTGGGTACCGGCTCCGGCTATCAGGCAGCGATTTTATCGGGCTTGGTCAAAGAAGTGTTTACGATTGAGATCGTCGAACCTTTGGGGCTGGCCGCCAAGGAACGCTTGGCCCGACTTGGCTACGATAATGTTAAGGTGAAAATCGGTGATGGTTATTACGGCTGGGAAGAAGAGGCTCCGTTTGACGCGATCATCGTTACGGCAGCGGCAAGCCATATACCGCCTCCGCTTAGCAAACAGTTGAAAGTCGGCGGACGCATGATGATTCCGGTCGGCACGTTGTTCCTGACCCAGCAATTGCTGCTGGTCAATAAACAGGAAAAGGGCAAGTTGGTCAGCCGCCAGATCCTGCCGGTTCGGTTTGTACCGGTCACTGGCGGCCATTGAAGGACGGTGATTGGGTGACTCGTCTGCCTGTCGCTTCATTGGGGCTGTTGTCGGCCGCGTCCTTGGCTTACGAAGTGCTGCTGATGCGGCTGTTTTCGATCATACACTGGCATCATTTTGCCTATATGGTGATCGGTCTGGCCTTGTTAGGCTATGGCTTTAGCGGCAGCGCGGTTTTGTTACTGCAGACTCGGATAATGAAATATTTTACCCGGGTTTACTTCGCCAATATCGTTTTGTTCAGTTTGTTTTCCCTGATAAGCTTTCAATGGGCGCAAAATATTTCTTTCAATGCAGAGGAAATACTTTGGGACTGGCGGCAGGGCTTTTATCTGTTGCTGATTTTTTTGCTGTTGAGCCTGCCGTTTTTCTTTGTCGGCGCGGCCATTTGCCTGGCTTTTTTGGCATTTAAACAGAGTACCGCCCGTTTATATGCCGCCGATTTACTGGGAGCCGGAGCCGGTTGTTTGGGATTTGTGCTAATGCTTTATGCGGTTTTCCCGCAGTCCGCACTTATCGTTGTCGGTTTATGCGGTTTGCTGGCGGCTATTGCGGCCGGTCTGGAAGCCGGTTTTGTCAAAACTCGGTTGACCGTTATCTGCCTGATCATTTTAGCGTTAGTGGGGTGGGGCGGAGGACGATTGCAACTCAATGTCTCACCTTACAAAAGCTTATCGCAAATGCTGTTAATTCAAGGCAGTGGACTTATTGCCGAGAAATCAGGCCCGTTGGGCATGATCAGCGTACTGTCTAATGACCGGATTCCATTTCGTTATGCGCCGGGCATGAGCTTTACTTCCGGTAGCGAACCGCTGCCGCAACTTGCGGTGTTTACCGATGCCGACAACATGAGTGTGATTACGCAAAAGCCAGAGCGGTTGGAACAATTATCGTATCTGGACCAAATGACTTCGGCGTTACCTTATCATTTGGCCGGTATTGAACGGGTGTTGGTGATCGGCAGCGGCGGCGGTGCCGATGTGTTGCAGGCTCAATATCATCGCGTTGACCAAATCGATGCCGTCGAACTGAACGAACAGTTGGTCGCGTTGACCGAATTGCACCACGGCGACTTTATCAGTGACATTTACCGCCAACCCGGCGTAAGCGTCCATATTACCGACGGTCGAGACTTTCTCAACAGCCACCGGCAAAGGTACTCGCTGATTCAGTTGAATTTGTTGGATTCCTTCAGCGCCTCGGCTGCTGGTTTATACGCCTTGAATGAGAGTTATCTCTACACGGTGGAAGCTTTGCAACTTTATCTGTCTAAGCTTGAAGCTGGCGGTTATTTAGCGATCACCCGTTGGTTGAAAATGCCGCCGCGGGATACGCTGAAATTGTTCAATACGGCATTAACGGCTTTACAATATGAACATCCGGAACGACAGATAATACTGATTCGAAGCTGGCAAACCGCCACGCTCGTGATAAAAAACGGCGTTATTAGTCCACAGGAAATTGAAATCGTCGAAGCGTTTGCCGGCCAGCGTAATTTCGATCTGGTCTATACGCCGTCGATTCGGCCTGATCAAGTAAATCGCTTCAACGTATTGTCCGAACCGCTATTTTACCAAGCGACTCAAGCCCTATTGGGAGATGACAAGAGGCGCTTTATCGAAAACTATAAATTCAATTTACAGCCCGCCACCGATGACAGACCGTATTTTCAGCATTTTTTCCGCTGGTCTTCACTGCCGGAAATCATCGGCTTGCTACATAAAGGCGGAGCGAGCCTGATCGAAACAGGTTATTTGATTGTGTTGGCGACGCTGGTCATTGCAGTGATAACCAGCATTGTATTGATATTAGGGCCACTGCTATGGCTAAAGCGGAAGATGGTTGCGAGGAGCGATGCCAGCATCAAACGCTGGCGGGTGTTCGGTTATTTTTTCGCCATTGGCTTGGCGTTTCTGATGATCGAAATTGCGTTCATGCAGAAATTTGTCTTGTTTTTGCATCATCCCGTTTATTCCGCGGCGGTTACTCTAACCGCGTTTCTGGTGTTTGCAGGCTTCGGTAGTGCAAGTTCCGACTCGTTGGGTGAACGTTGCGGACGTCATATCGGCGTTATTTACGCCGTAGTCGGAATCCTTGTTTTCTGTATTGTCTATCTGTCGGTATTACCCGCGTTTTTTGTTTGGGCCGGCGCTTTCCCATTATTGTTACGGTTTGTTTTGGCGATTCTGTTAATTGCGCCGCTCGCGTTTTTTATGGGTATGCCGATGCCTTTAGCGCTTGGAAGTCTGGCCGATCATTGCGCCGGGCTGATACCGTGGGCATGGGGCATCAATGGATGCGCGTCGGTGATCAGCTCGGTATTGACCGCTTTGCTATCGATGCAGTTCGGGTTTTCGATAGTCGTCCAGGCGGCTATACTGTTATATGTTGCTGTTGCGTTCATGTTTCCGGGACCGGTCAGTTTGGGAGAGCTTTTTGCTAAATCGGCTTCGAGAAGCCATCATTAACTGTAAGCCGCCACAATAACGATAAAAAACAGGCTATGAGTATCGATACCTTAAAAATACGCAGAGTCGGCATAGACACTTATCATGAGAATGTCGCCTACATGAATCGCGAATGCAGTATTTACCGTGCAGAAGGCTTTCAGGCGTTATCGAAAATCTTAATCAGCGCCAACGGCAAAAAAGTTTTGGCAGTGCTCAACGTAGTCGACGACCAGGCCATCGTTCAGCCCGGAGAACTCGGTCTTTCCGAACAGGCTTTCAGCCAATTGAAGCAGGATGAAGGCGGGTTGGTGACGGTCAATCATGCCGA
Source organism: Methylococcaceae bacterium (assembly GCA_050304855.1). Classification (GTDB taxonomy): domain Bacteria; phylum Pseudomonadota; class Gammaproteobacteria; order Methylococcales; family Methylomonadaceae; genus Methylomarinum. The sequence continues at coordinate 324 of JBNLEI010000224.1, read as the reverse complement.
GCCGCCCAAGTCGATGGATGCGGTTCGGCGAAAAATAAACGGCGAACGGCTGACTCAGAACGATTTCGATGACATTACGCAAGATATTGCCGAAACCCGGTATTCGAAAATGGAGATGGCGGCATTTCTTGTCGCGACCGGGCAAAACAATCTGGATCGCGACGAATTGCTGTATTTGACTAGGGCCATGCTCAATTCCGGCGAACGCATGGATTGGCACGAGCCGCTGGTGGCGGACAAGCACTGTATCGGCGGTATTCCCGGTAACCGTACTTCGATGTTAGTCGTGCCGATTGTCGCCGCCCACGGCATGTTGATTCCGAA
>JBNLEI010000223.1:0-11318 GCA_050304855.1 Methylococcaceae bacterium | reverse complement strand
TTCGGTTTTTCGTCCGGTATCGCCAAGATTGACATTCAGAATGTGCAGAATCATTATCGGCAATTGTTTCAGCATTTGTCCGTAGCGCCTGCGCTACCGACAGAAGACTGCGAATTTGACTGAGTGGTTTTGGGCCGTCCGATTGCAGGTATCAAAAAGCCTTGCCGGCGGCAAGGCTTGAATTGTGTTATCGAACTTTCAGCAGTTCGACATCGAAGATCAATGTGGAATTGGGACCGATAGCTCTACCGGCCCCGCGTTCGCCGTAGGCCAGTTCGGCAGGAATAAAAAATCGGTATTTAGCACCTTCTTTCATCAGTTGCAGACCTTCGGTCCAGCCTGCAATTACCCGATTCAATGGAAAAGTGGCGGGAGCGCCTCGGTCGTAGGAGCTGTCGAAGACATTACCGTCAATTGTGGTACCTTTGTAATGAACGGTGACACTGTCACTTGCTGAAGGCGACGCTCCTTCTCCTGGCTCGATAATTTCGTATTGCAGGCCGCTGGCAGTGGTGACAATGTTGTCTTTTTTGCCGTTTTCAGCCAGAAATGCTTCGCCGGCGGCCTTGTTTTCAGCGGGCGATGTGGCGTTGGCGATCGAAAACATGGTAAATCCTATCAGAAAAGCGGTTAAAATTGCGATAACGCGGTGTGTGATATTTTTCACTGATCCTCCCCGTTGTTGTTATTGGGCTGCCTAGTTTACCAAAAAAACCAGCTTTTGCTTTCTAATTCCTCTTTGCAAGTTCCTAATTGAGCATTGTATTGTTTTGCCTTAAGCTCGACCTTGTTGGCGGTGTTCAGTAACCACTTCTTTTGCAAATAGGATTTTTGCCGGTAACCGCTATGGCCTTCGTGATAGGCCAGATAGAGATTGCGGGTGTCCCATTTCGATATGCCTAGTTTTTTCCGGCTAACGGCGCAGTACCAGCCGATAAAATGGCTGCTGTCGGCAAAATCGTCGCGGTCCGCTCCCCATTTACCTCCGCTCTTTAAATACTGTTCCCAAGTTCCGTCCTGAGCCTGAGCGTAACCATAGGCGCTGCTGGAACGAAACCAGGGAATGATACCTAAAAGCCAGGGACGGGGAGGTTGGGCATCGGCAACAAAACGCGATTCCTGATGTATGATGGCCATTTGAACTGGAATGGGGACGCCCCATTGTTCGTAGGATTCTTTGGTTGCATCGTACCAATCATCTTTTTCCCGAAAAATTTCGCAAACGTTATCTCTGCTTTTGGGCGGTGATGCAGTACATGCTGACAATAACAAAGCGATGCCGAGGATTAACTTCGTATTCATACTTGATAATTAAGTGATGAACAAAAACAGATAAATTTTGTTTAGGCACTATAATTATAGTAGTTTGGTAAAAGTATGCTGAAGGGTTAAAACGATGACACAAGAACGTCCCTATCGAAAAAATTTGGCGACAAAAGGTCTTGTCTATATGGGGGGGCAGGAACTCGAGGTCAAAGTTAAGAATCTTTCCTTGACCGGATTGTTGGCCGAACTGGAAGGCGGTGAGCACGTGTATGATATCAAGGACTTGTTTCAGGCCATTAAAATTTCGCCGGTCATTGATATTTATTTGCCGGAGTTAAGAGTCGCTGGAGAAGCCGAGGTCGTCAGGTCGGAACAAGCGGACGGAGGAATTAGTTTCGCCTTGGAATTTCGTAATCTATCTTACGATATCGATAATTTGGTGTATTCGCGTAGAGCTTACCGTAAAAATATGACTGCTCCGGGGCAGATCATTTTTGACGGGGAGAAGCATTTTTTCAATACGGAGAACGTATCGGTAGACGGCATGATGATTCGGTTGGCGGGGCGAGTTGAAGTTAAAGCCGGCACCATCACCCAGTACGAGTTCAAGCGATTGGAGCTCTCAGGAGAGATCAAGGTCATCTGGGTTCATCATGACCCTTATACCACCTTAATGGGGTTGGAATACCAATATTTGGAAAAAGATTCCATCAAAGGTATTCCGCGTTTTATTCACTAACGACCCTATCGTTGTTTATTGCGCCGTTGCCAATACTCGCCGGCTAAAGACTCCGCCTGTTCTCGACTCTCAGCCAGGCCGAGCAGTTTCAATGCAATGGCCGCTGTGCCGATTATAGACGCTTCGGCGAATTCGTCGTCAATCCGGCCCTGCCAAAGTGCGGCCAGATTTTCAGGTTCCAGGGTGTCGGGTTTTATATGCCGCCGGGCAAACATCGCAGGCCAAATTTCGTCGCTGAGCTCATTCTGATGCACGCTTTGCACCAGACATTCAACGTCCGGGTTGCGTTCGGTTTCGCCGCCTTCGCCTTTTAGTACTGCCATATGCGGTTGTTTCAATAGTAGCGCCGCTTTTTGATGAACTTGGCGGTAACTCGGATGGAAAATACCCTGGATACTGTAATCAGCATTAAAAGGGTTCAGCAATCTAACTAGGGTGTGAACAGGCGATCGCAACCCCATGGTCGGCCGCAAGTTAATCATATCGTACAATTTTGGGCAGAAGTGCTGCAGTGACAGATAGCTGAAATGATTATCCCGTAACTGACGGGCTGCTTGATCGATTGAAGTGGCATAGTCTATTCCCAAAATGTTCAATACGTTACGGGTATAGATACGGCCTTCGGTGTGGCCTTCGGCTCCATGCATAAAAACCCGAATGCCGTTTTCCGCCAGCAGCAACGTCGCCAGCAAAAACCAGGGTAAATGCCGGCGCTTACCGGCATACGAGGACCAGTCCAGGTCGGCTTTAAACGTCTGCGTATGCTGTTGGAAGTTTTCCCGAGCCGCGGTGACAAAGCCAGCCAATTCCTCAGGGGTTTCTTCTTTTACGCGCATCAGCATCAAAAACGCCCCTAGCTGAATCGGCTCGACCTGATCGGTCATAATCATTTGCATGGCGCGATAAGCCTCATCCTGAGTCAATGGCCGTGACCCCTTTTTGCCTTTACCCAGTATTTTGATAAATTCGGCGAACGGATGTTCTTTCATGACAAGGATAGTGGAATATAGTGGTCGATTAACAGAGCGGCAAACATAATCATCAGATACAGAATGGAAAAGCCGAAGGTTTTCATCGCTGTTTTGTTATCCTTGTTGCGATGCATTTGAATGGCGAAATAAATAAAAGCCAAGCCGAGCGGGATTGCAGTCAGTAAATAAATTAAACCACTCATTCTGGTTAAGTAAGGCAGTAGGGTTACGATCAAAAGTAAGACCGTGTAGAGTAGAATCTGCAGACGAGTAAAATCACTGCCATGCGTGACCGGCAACATCGGAATGGCTACCTTGGCATATTCATCGCGCCTGGCAATTGCCAAAGCCCAAAAATGAGGCGGCGTCCAAACAAAGATGATCAAGAATAGCAGTAATGCGTGGGGGTGTATCTCCCCGGTGATCGCGCACCAACCGAGCACGGGAGGGGCGGCTCCGGCCGCGCCGCCGATGACGATGTTTTGCGGCGTCATACGTTTGAGATAAACCGTATAAATAACGGCGTAGCCGATTAACGACAGAAAGGTCAGGATTGCCGTCAGCGTGTTGACGAGAAAAATCAACAACAGCATCGAGATCAGTCCTATCACGCATGCAAAGATCAAGACACTTCTTGCGCTCAATTCGCCTTTGGGCAACGGTCTGTTTTGCGTACGCGTCATTTCCGCATCGGCTTGATGATCGATATAATGATTAATTGCCGCCGCCGATGAAGCGGCCAGAGCGATGCCGAGGGTACCGTATATAAAACTACCCAACGGCGGCATGCCGGGTACGGCCAGAAGCATGCCGACAATGGCGGTGAATACGATCAGTGCAACCACTTTGGGTTTGCACAGTTCTAGGTAATTTTGCCAGGAAAGTGTCGCTGTATTTTGTGTCATTAAGGTTTAAATCGGGTACCGGATCACGGCCCTATAGAATACAGTGAACTATCCGTAATGGAAATAGTCCGACGCGCTAACATTTTAATTAAAAGAGGGAGATATGAGTTTTAGGGGTATTACGTTTTTTTTACTTTGTTTGCCATTGCTGGCTCACGCCGACAATCCGAAGGTACAAGAAAGGATTCTCGGGAATGGTTTGAAAATTCTTGTTAAAGAGGATCATCGCTCGCCGGTGGTGGTCTCCCAAGTCTGGTACAAGGTTGGCTCAAGCTACGAACCAGGCGGTATCACGGGGATTTCGCATATGCTGGAACATATGATGTTCAAAGGGACGGACAACTATGCCCCCGGCGAATTTTCACGCATCATTGCGGAAAACGGCGGCAATGAAAATGCCTTTACCGGGCGCGATTACACCGCTTACTTTCAGACTATGGAAAAGTCGCGACTGGAGGTGAGTTTTAAGCTTGAAGCGGATCGCATGCGACACTTGCATCTTTTGGACGAGGAATTAAAAAAGGAACTACAAGTGGTGACCGAAGAGCGCCGTATGCGTACCGATGACAAGCCTCGGGCCAAAACTCAAGAGCATTTCATGGCGATGGCATTTTCCAACAGCCCTTATAAAAACCCTATCATCGGTTGGCCGACCGATATCGCCAATTATCGGATAGAAGATCTTCAGGCTTGGTATCAACGCTGGTATGCCCCTAATAATGCTACTCTGGTGGTGGTTGGCGATGTAGATCCGGACCAGGTTTTCAGACTGGCGGAAGAACACTTTGCTGGCCTTCAGCCAAGTGAAATTCAACCATTGAAGCCGCAGACCGAAACCGAACAACTGGGCGTTCGTAAAATGACCGTCAGATTACCGGCTAAACTACCCTATATTGTTATGGGCTATAAAGTTCCGGTTCTGGGGACGGCCGAACCGGAGTGGGAGGCTTATGCGTTGGAGGTGCTGGCCGGCATATTGGATGGAGGTAGCAGCGCCAGGCTGGCGAGTCGCTTGGTTAGAGGAAAGCAAATTGCCGTATCGGCGGGAGCGGGTTATGAAATGACGGCACGTATGCCAGATTTGTTTATATTGGATGCGACACCGGCAAAAGGCAAAACCGTTTTCGATATGGAATATGCGCTTAAAGAAGAGATTTACCAACTGAGGGCTGAATTGATAGGCGAAGAAGAATTGCAGCGTATCAAAGCACAAGTTTTGGCTAATGCCGTTTATGAACGCGATTCCAATTTCTATCAGGCCATGCAGTTAGGCATGTTGGAAACAGTCGGTGTCGGCTGGGAAAAAGCCGACGAGTATGTCGACAAGGTCAATCAAGTGACGGCCGAGCAGGTGAGGGCAGTTGCACGAAAATACTTGGTCGAAGACAGGCTAAGCGTAGCCTATCTTGATCCGCAACCGATCAAGGAACATTCTCAAGCAGGGGTTATGACGACAGGAGAACAAGATGCGGATTAATTGGCTGGTTATCTTTTTGCTTTTTTTTACCCAAACCGTTTGGTCTGAGGCCAAGATAGAGCATTGGCAGACTTCTCAGGGTAGCCGAGTCTACTACGTTCATACCGAAGGCTTGCCGATGGTGGACATTCGAGTCACCTTCGATGCAGGTAGCGCGAGGGACGGTTATCAATATGGCCTTGCATCGATTACGTCGGCCATGTTGGATGCAGGAGCGGGCGATTGGAACGCCGATGAGATTGCCGAACGCTTTGAAAGTATCGGGGCTCATTTCGGGACCGGCGTTTCGATAGACATGGCTTGGTTGTCGCTAAGGACGTTGATCGATCCACCGTTGTTTGATAAGGCGGTAGCGACTTTGCGGAAAATATTGTCCGACCCTTCGTTTAACGAGGCCGATTTTCAGCGCAAAAAAAACAGAACATTAGCCGCGTTAAAGCACCGGGAGGAATCGCCTTCGGCGATTGCCAATATCGCATTTTATCAGGCGCTCTACGGTGATCATCCTTATGCACATCCGAGTTCTGGCGTCGTTGAAACGGTGGCCGGATTCAGTGTGGGCGATTTGCAACGTTTCTTTCAGCGCTATTATGTCGCAGCGAATGCGATAGTGGTGATTGTTGGTGATGTCGACAAAGCACAGGCAAAAAGTTTGGCACAATCGTTATTAGCCGGGTTGGCAGAGGGAGAAAAGCCGCAGCCGATCCCTGAGGTGGTTCCCCCGACTGCCGGAACAGATCGCCATATCGATTTTCCGTCGACTCAAACGCATGTCATGTCGGGATTGCCTGGGCTCCACCGTAAGGACGACGATTATATTCCGTTGTATGTCGGTAATCACATATTAGGCGGAAGCGGTTTAGTCTCGAAGTTGTTTGAAGAAGTTCGGGAGAAACGCGGATTGGCCTATAGCGCCTATAGCTATTTTGCACCGATGTACCGGTCCGGCCCTTTTACAATGGGATTGCAGACCCGGAACGATCAGACAGGAAAAGCGGTTTCGGTGATGAAAAACACGTTGGAAGAATTTGTTAAAAACGGTCCGACGGATGCTGAGTTAACGGCCGCCAAGAAAAATATTACGGGTGGTTTTGTGTTGCGGTTCGACAATAATAACAAGTTGACCGAATATGCAAACATGATTGGTTTTTATCAGTTGCCGTTGGATTATTTGGAGTCATTTCCGAAAAAAGTCGAGGCCGTTACGACTGAACAGATAAAGCAGGCTTTTCAACGCAGAATTAATCCGGAATTACTGCAAACCGTGACGGTTGGCGGAAAATAAATGACGCAAAGCGTATTGCGGATTATCGGCGGCGAATGGCGCCGCCGGCAACTGTCGTTCGAGGAGATACCCGGGTTGAGGCCTACGCCGGGACGAGTGAGAGAGACTCTGTTTAACTGGTTGCAGCATGACGTGTTTGGCAGCCGTTGTCTCGATTTATATGCCGGAAGCGGGGCTTTGGGTGTCGAGGCGGCGTCCCGAGGCGCCAAACTTGTAGTGCAGGTGGAAAATAATGCCGGCGCCTGTCGTCAATTGAAGAGCAATTGCGACAAGCTGTCGGCCAAGCAGATCAAAATTGTGCAACAGGATGTGTTCCGCTTTCTAGCCGGTGACGCCGAACAATTTGATCTAGTGTTTCTCGATCCGCCATTTGGGAAAGGATTGGCCGTACAGACTTGTCATTGGCTGGAGGATAAAGGTTGGCTGGCTAATCGTGCAAAAATCTATGTGGAAGTGGAGAAACGTTTGCCGTTAGATGACGTGCCGTTAAATTGGCGGATGCTAAAAAATAAAACAGCAGGAGAAGTCGGTTACTTTCTTTTTGAAAGAATGTGAGCCATGTTTCCTGATGCATTGGCTATGCCAAATGGTATAGAATTGTCGGTTTTTATTTTAAGCCCCTGAGCTATGAAAATTACCGCAATTTATCCAGGGACCTTCGATCCGGTCACCAATGGTCATTTGGATCTGGTTGCCAGAGCCTCCAAACTCTACTATCGGGTCATTGTAGCTGTCGCGGAAAGCCGAGATAAGGCCCCGTTATTTTCGGTCCAGGAACGGGTCTCGTTGGTGCGTGCGGTAACCGAAGAATTTTCCAATGTCGAAGTGATCGGCTTTAACAACTTGCTGGTGGAATGTGCCAGGACGCATGGAGCCCATGTAATTTTACGCGGCTTACGTGCGGTGTCGGATTTTGAGTATGAATTTCAGCTCGCGGGAATGAACCGGCGGTTGTCGCCGCAACTGGAAACGGTGTTTTTAACCCCGGCCGAACAATACGAATTTATTTCGTCCAGTATGATCAGGGAAATTGCCAAATTGCACGGTGATGTGTCGAGTTTTGTTCCCGAGATCGTTGAACAACGCTTAACTGAAAAATTTGCAGAGGAGTAAAGATGTCTCTTTTAATCAGCGATGAATGCATCAATTGCGATGTTTGTGAACCTGAATGTCCGAATGGCGCTATTTCGCAAGGCGAGGACATTTATGTGATCGACCCTAATTTATGTACCGAGTGCGTCGGTCACCATGATATGCCGCAATGCATCGAAGTTTGTCCGGTCGATTGCATCGATAAGGATCCAGATGTGGTTGAAGACCTGGATACGTTGTATCAAAAATACCTGAAACTCACTCAGTAATCACTCGATTGTCTCCTGTTTTCCAAGAGCAGGAGACTCGCTTTTTGTTCACAGATAGCACTTTTTGCATAGTTTTATAAATTATTTTATGATCGGTCTCCCTGCTTAGCCGATTGAGCGTTAACCGCAAATTTTAAACTATGACGAATCTAACCCAGCCGCTTTCTTTAAAATCATTGTTAAGTCATCCTGAATTTGCGGAAGGCGAATTCTGGTGCCAGAGGCGTTTTCTGCCGGAAGAGTTGGTGATTGTGGAAGGAGAAAGAGGCAACGAAATTTATGTCATTCTCAACGGCAAAGTTTCGGTCTGTACTCAGGTCAAAGTATCGCCGGATCGCCAAATGTTATCCGGTCTATGCGAATTGTTTGAAGGAGAGGAATTCTCCCATTCCTGTTTTTTCGACGACGAACCGCACAGCGCAACGGTTAAGGCAATCGCGAATACGGATTTGGCTGTGATCAATGCCGATAAACTGAAACAATTCCTGGAAAGTAACCCCGAGTTGGGATTTCGTTTACTTCATCATTGGATAAGCATTCTTTTACCTCGTCTCAGGCAAAGCAATAGGCGCTTTTCGAGTATGTTCAGTTGGGGGTTGAGAGCTCATCAGATCGACTCATCGATTTAATTTTTACTTTCTATTGCCAATAATGTTATCTCTATCGCCAATAATGTTATCCAATCTGGAAAAATTCATCGGTAAGTCCTAGACTTGAAACACAATCAATATATAAAAGGGCTTATTATGACTCCAGAAATGCTGGCTGAAAAAGTGAACGTCTTATTTTCCTTGCCGGATGTAGCACTCCGAATCAATGAATTGTTGGAACTGGACGAAACAACCAATCAGGATCTCGAAGAAGTTATCCTGTTTGATCCGGCCTTAACCGCCAAACTGCTAAAGATAGTGAATAGTGCGTATTTCGGTTTTCCCGGGAAAATTGATTCCATTGCCAGAGCAATCGGTATGATCGGGCAGAAAGAATTGCGTAATCTGGTTGTTGCAACGACAGTTGCCGACAGTTTCAAGGGAATTCCTGAGCACTTAATTGATATGGATACTTTTTGGTACCACAGCGTCACCAGCGGAATTTTGGCGCGAATGCTGGCAAAAAGTTGTCGTAGGTTAGATCAGGAACGTTTTTTTATCGCCGGTTTGTTACATAGTGTCGGCAAATTGGTTTTTTTTACCGAATATCCGGAGCAATCTTCGTTGATTCTTAGTTTGAAAGATCAGGGACAAGAGGCGATGACGAATAAGGAAAGAGAGACTTTCGGTTTCACTTTTGCCGAATTGGGTGCAGAATTACTTAAACAATGGAGATTGCCAGCCTCGATTTGGGCGATGATTTACAGTCAGTTGGACCCGTTTAATGCGATCGACTCGGTGGACGATGCGTGCATATTGCATGTGGCGGCTTTGATTGCTGATCAGATAGAACCGTGTTCCAAGCAAGAACTTGATTTCCAAGAACCCGAATTGGATTATGATTCCCAGGCTTTTAAATATCTACAGTTGGAAGAGTCGGTAGTGACGCCTTTGATCCAGGAGTCCAGTTTTCAGGCTTTCGAAATTTTGAGCTTCATTCGGCCCGAGGCGTCGGTTATTTTCTGAATGCGTGCGGCAAAGGCGTTATAGTTGGTTGCCGGACAGGTCATTGTTGACGGGTTTCTCGGGATGGCAGAGATTGAAGCCAACATCTTTCCTTTTATGGTTCTGAAAGTGTAAAGAAGTGGGGGGCTAGCTGACTGAACTTTCCAGATATCGAATCACATCAAATAAAAACCAATGTCAAAAACTACAAGAGCAAAGACAAAACTAGAGACAAATTTACGCGAAGGCGAACAGATCCCATACGAAATTACTTATCGAGCTATTGTCGATCAGAAAATACAGAAACTGCCCGATTCTATTCGGGCAGAGCTAGATGGGTTACTGGCCGGTAATCGAAAAGATGCAGAAAAAGCTGTACCTAGATTGCTTGAATTGAAACAGCAATATCCGAAAATACCGCTTTTTTACAATTATTTATCGGTGGCTTACGGATTTATTGATCCGCAACTGCAAAAGCAGGCGATCATAGAAAACTATCAGCACAATCCGGACTATTTATTTGCGCGGTGTCATTACGCCCAGCTTTGTCTCCGGGAACAACAATTCGATAAAATTCCAGAAATTTTCCATAAGAAATTCGATCTGAAAGCGCTTTATCCCAGAAGAAATCAGTTTCATGCCACAGAGTATGCCGCTTTTGCCGGAGTGTTATGTAGTTATTTCAACGCAATTGGAGATAAGGATAAAGCACGCTACATGTATGATTGTTTAAAGCAGATGGTGCCGAATGCCGCAGAGACCCGGCAGGCTGAATCGTTGGTCAACCCCGGCCTATTTAGGCGTTTTGGAAAGAAAATTATTGCGTTATTAAGTAATTGACGGGCGCGGTAGTGGCTAAAATGAAGATTTCGCTCTACTTAAGTACCATCATTTCATTCTAAATCAAATCGCTTTAATATAAGCGTTAAGTCATCTTGATCCTTGTTCGGATTGGGGAGATTTATTCATCTATCAGGCGTTGCATCACGAGCCAACCACTGTTGCCGTGGAGTTTGGCAAGAGGATGAGCTGAAGGATAAAAACGCGACCGACGGTTCGCACTTAGCTATTTTATTTTGGAATCCGCGGAGAACATTCGTGCCCGAACCAAACAATACAGGTCAAGAATCAAGAACCTTGCTGCGGTATTGGCAATTTTGGCTGGATCGGAATATCTATGACTTAGGCCGCCAAATGCGCCTGAGTTATCTGCCGCCGTTGATGGTTTATTTGGCGGCCGGAATCTCCGGCTTAACGGGCATTGTAGGGACTTTTTTTGTAAAGGATTATCTTGGGCTGTCGGCCGAATTTTTGGCGGCACTCAGTTTTTGGTTGATGTTACCGTGGACATTGAAGATGCCGTTCGGCCACTTGGTCGATTTGATTTGGCAATATAAAAACCGAATGATTTACTTTGGTGCAGCGCTAATTGCCGCCAGTTTGTTGATCATGATCAATTTGTTGGCAGATCCTGCCTACATGCGATCTATCATGTCGATGGAAAGCTGGTTTATCCTGGCTTCGCTGCTGGCGCCGATTGGTTACGTCATTCAGGATACTGTGGCCGATGCCATGACTGTAGAGGCCGTGCCGCATTATAACGACCAAGGACAGCCGATTTCTCACGCCCGTGTTATGTTGTCGCACACCACCATGCAAACCTTGGGTCGGGTTGCGATTATCGGTGGTTCAATGCTGGTGGCGGCTGCCAATGTGCGT
>JBNLEI010000222.1:0-2361 GCA_050304855.1 Methylococcaceae bacterium | reverse complement strand
AAGTTTTGCTAAAATCTCTTGTATTAAATAGTAAAATTCGCTCAACCTTTCATCGCATAATGGATCTTTATAAAGAACCCCTTCAGATATTAGATGAACATAAAGCCCAAAATACCTAGTAATTGCCCTATCTATGCTTATATCTAACATATACGGTAAAACTTTTGATGTGAGCGGAGTAACATCACACCCCTTCATCGCCAACGTGCCAAGCGCAAAATAAGCCATATCGACCAAAGCATCTAAAACTTGCTCGTCGTCGTTGATCGATAACGCTTTGAGCAATTCAGAGTATTCTTCGGCAATGAGCCCGACGCGGAATATCGATTGACTGGTCGTCAGTGGCGTATCCACTCCATGCGGCGCTTGCGGGTAACTAAAAGCATCGTGAAACTCGCGGACCATTCTTAAATGTTCGTTCATTATGCCGCCTCCTGTTCTGCTTCCGGCTCTTTCTCGCCACCGCAAAGGGCTATCATGTCATTAGTAATAGCGACTAGCTCTTTTGCGGTGGCAAAATTGTTGGCACGCAATTCATCATAAGCGTTGTCGAAGTCTTCTTCCTGGAATGTATCCGAAACGATACCCTTTAATCTGAATTCATCGCAAAACGTGAACTCAGTATTTTCCCTCCAACAAATAGACATTTCTGTTACCAGCATACCGTGCCGTAAATGTTCGTGCAGTTCGCCAGATCCAAGCGAAAAACTTTTTAATTTCGCTGTTTTTTCGCCATCGATATCTTCAAGCGAGAATTTTCCAGTCGCTATCATGCGATCAGGAAAAGCAAACGACCCGCTCGCCAGTTCCGTCATGACTCTGGCCGTATTAAAATGTGTATTAATCGGCACTACCGGCAAACTACCAAGCGCTTTGCGCAACGCTGTCAGGAATAATTCGGATTTGTTAAAGCTTGAGGCGTCTACGATCAGCAGCTTTTCGCCAAGATAGATAAATGCATCGATATACGATGAATGCAAAAAAGATTTCGGCAACATTGACGCGACCACTTCTTCTTTAATTTGCGACCGTTCTTTCCGCCCGACAAGTCTATTTTCATCATCCTCAATTTGCTGCAACTTTTCGGCAACTTGCTCGTTAACGACAGATGCCGGCAGCAACCGCTCGTTGACTTTCAGTCGCATGAAATAGGCGCTTACGCCGGGAATCGGCATGGCAAGCTCACCATCAACCCCACGAGATCCGGCTGGGTTGTCGAAGCCTACCGCGCTTAGTTCGGTTCCAGTGCATTTCCTAGCTGGTAACGCTGCAAGCAATTCGTTAATGTTGGTTAAATCAAGGTCTTCAGTAATTCGGTAGGGTATTGCGTTTTTAAACATGGGTTTGTTCCTCGTTGGTTTAAAACGGAATCGCCTCACACCACTCCGGGCAGTCGTCGGTATAAAAGCTTTCCGGCGGCGCTTGCAAGTAATGTTCGCAAACTCCTTGCTGGTTAAAAAATTCGCATTCCCGGCAGTCGGTAATTACCGGGAGCATTTCGAGTGTTGCAACAGCGGTTTTTAATTCCGCTATTGCGCGGTCGCGTTGGGCTGGGTTCATTTCTTCTCTTTGAAAAAATTGAAGGCAATAAGCAGCGGCCAGATAATGCCACATGCGATTGCGACCAGGATGTTGACGTTATCGCTTTTAACTTTCTCGCAAGTGCCAAGTGAATATCCGGCGGTTACCATTGCTCCGTAAATGTAGGATTCGGTTAGTAATTCATTCATGTCTTTACTCTATAGCGGTATTTAATTTATTTTTTTACAAACAATTTTTCCCACCAGCGCTTTCGTTTATGAAAAGGAGGGATATCACTTAACATTTGCCCAAATCGAAAAGCCGGTGGCCACCCACAAGCGCCCGGGTCAGGTATGTTCATTTTCGCCCCGCACGGCATTTTTACATTTCTGCAAAGCCCGCCGCCAGGTCCAAACATAACGTCAATATGCTTTTCCCCGCATGCAGGGCATTCTCCTTTCACCAACCTATCCAATTCACTTTCTGTAAAATTTCGCATATCATCAACTCCACTGATACCCGAGCACTCGGTCGTATTTGCCTTCTTTGCGAACAGTAATTCCAACCGGTTCCGGGAATGATTTGGTTAAAGGAAGTGCCGTGTCGACCGTGACCGGCACAATACATTGAGATTCGTCCGAGGCAATTCCGGCTTTCAACATGCGTTCTTTCCACCATTGCTCGGCTTTTTTACGCGCATAGCCGTCATGTTCCAAACAGATAAACTCGTTATAAACATCGGTGAAGTCCGACATATAAGTGACCTTCAGGCTCGGCGGTTTGGTTTTATCCTTCGGCTGGTGCTTGACGTAAAAGACATTAATTACATCAACATCGAAC
>JBNLEI010000221.1:0-14406 GCA_050304855.1 Methylococcaceae bacterium | reverse complement strand
AAGAATCAATCGATCATGGATTTTTTACAGCAGGATATGAATGAATCGGTCGATATTAGTCGGAGCATCAGTGAATTGGCGGTGATTTTAGGCGCTAAGACGTCGTAAAGGAGATGTAAGATGAAAAAAAGCGAGCGGTTGAAATCGATCGTCGGTATTCAATCCCAACAGGAAAAGCAGGCGTTGGAGGCGTTGGGAATGTGTCAACGCCAGCATTTGGCGATGACTGAGCAGTTACGTAATCTCCAGCTTTACCGACAGGAATATACGACAAAATACGACGCTATTGAGACTAGGGGAGCCAGCGTTAGCGAAATCATGGAATTCCGAGCGTTTATTACTAAGCTGGACAAAGCGATTGATGCACAACAGCAAACCGTCGATGCTAAAAACAAGGAATTGATGCGGTTTCGCAAAAACTGGGAACAAAAACATCAAAAAACGAAAAGCTTACAAAAAATTGTCGATCAAGCTGCCGGTGAGGAAAGCAAATTGGCGGATAGACTGGAGCAGCTTGCTCAGGACGAAAGAGCTTCAAGATATGGGAGGAAAGGTGGTATGGAAAATGCTTAGTTTGAGGTGCGGCATGATTGATTGGGGCAGTCCCAATCACACTGAATTCTAGTTGACGATGGCGGTTGGTTGATTTCCGGTTGATCGTCGATCCTGGCAGTAACCGATTTATAGCGATATTTTGGAGAATTATCATGAATATTCAGGCGTCTGGCTTAATGTCATTGTTTTCCGGACTGGAGACTTTTGAAGGTTTGCAGAATACGTGGTTGCAGGACGGCGTCTTACCGGAGCAATTTGCCGCTGCACTCACTGAACAGCTGGAATTGTTGCAACAGGCGCAGGAAAATATGTTGCCGATCGATTCGTCTAATCGGGCGGCAATATTGCAGGATATTGCCGCTTTGTCGGGCAAACGGTTGCCGCAACAGATTAAGGAAATGGACATTGACCTTGATGAAACGTTGCAAGCATTGGCCGATGTTCTGAAAAATATCGAGTTTTCTCAGGAAACTGACGAGCAATTTGTTTCGGGAATGTCTCCCGATCAACCAGGTGTCACAGAAGAGGAAAGTTCTGAGTTTTTTCGGTCTCTTTCTCAAGATGCGTTAGTTGATAATAAGGTTAAATCTGAGCAGGAAGACGTGATTTCGGATTCGATGCTGGCTCCTGTGCTAGCGACGTTACTGCAAGATGGGTCTCGGCAACAGGCTGCGGAATTGGTCAACGAAGTCGTGGAAGAATTACCCCAGTCGTTGGTTCATAGAACCGTGCCATTATCCGATCAAGGATCTAAGGATGTCGAAATGTCGTCAAATGTGTTAGAAGAAACGGCGTCGTTGGCGATTAAAAGCAAAGGTACGGAAAGTGAAAGTCCAATGCAGCAGGAAAACTTTGCCGGAAACGACCGGGAAAGCTTTATGAAAGCAGTTGCTAAAGATAGAGAAGCTGTTACTGAGTTTTCGGAAAATCAGACCGTTGATGAAACAAAGGAAAAAAATCTGTCGAAATGGGCAACCGATATCGCCGCGTTGAACCGAGCGGTTACAAACGAAAGCAAAGCTGAAATTGCTCCTATGAGTCGTCATTTTGCCCATCCGCAATGGGGACAGGAACTCTCTGAGCGAGTGGTTTGGATGCATAAACAGGCCGTACCCTCAGCTGAATTGAACTTGAATCCCCGTCATCTAGGTCCTATCACGATTCGGGTCGACGTTAATCAAGACCAGACTACAGTAGCTTTTGCCGCTCAACATGCTGTCGTCAAGGACGCGATTGAGGCGGCTATTCCTAAATTAAGGGAAATGTTGGGATCTCAACATTTGAATCTGGTCGATGTGAATGTTTCTCAGCAGCAATCTGACCAAAAGCAATCAAGTGCTTATTTTCAATCTTCCGGAGAGCAAGGAAGAGGGGGGCAGGAAGATCCTCAGTCCGAGTTTCATGAGTCAGAAACTGGTAATTCCGTCGCCGATGAAATCGAAGCGGGCAGAGCGATTGCTAGTCAAGGGCTTTTGAGTATTTTCGCTTAATGGACTAGATACGGCAGTCGTTATTACCCGTCCGTGCTCCTATGACTCGGATGTATCGGGTATAATTAATCAATTTTTATAGGCTGACAGTAAAACAATTTTGCAAGAAATCCAATCTATTTTATAATGACCGGTTTTATGGGGCTATAAGCTCTGTCCTTGCTTCACCGCTACTTAAGACAATAGTGGGAGGCTTAACCCGAAAGGAGAAAACATGCGACATTATGAAATTGTCTTTTTAGTACACCCGGATCAAAGTGCTCAGGTTCCGGCAATGATAGACCGTTATAAAGCGACCATAGAGGAAGCTTCCGGGACTATCCATCGTTTGGAAGATTGGGGGCGTAGACAACTGGCGTATCCAATTAAAAAAATTCATAAAGCACATTATGTCTTGATGAATATCGAATGCGATCAAGCGACACTAGATGAGTTGGAAAGTGGTTTTCGTTTTAACGATGCTATTTTGCGTAGCATGACGTTAATTAGAACAGAAGCGATCACAGAACCTTCAGCAATCATTTCAGCAGAGAATAAACCGGCCGAATTAAAAACGAAAAAGGCCGATGACATCGATCTGGACGATGAAACCGATACAGAAGACGAAGAATCTGAAGATTCTGATGCTGAATAACTTTAATTATTTAATTGGATTACGAGGATTATTATGGCACGTAACATGAAACGCAGAAAATCCTGTCGCTTCAGCGGTGAAGATGCGGTAGTGATAGATTATAAAGATCTGGATTTGTTGGGCGAGTACATCACTGAGACAGGTAAAATTGTACCAAGCCGTATTACCGGAACCGGTGCAAAATATCAGAGACAATTATCCAAGGCAATCAAACAAGCGCGCTATATTGCTTTATTGCCGTATTGCGACGCACATAAATAATAGTTTCGCGGAGCTTAAGTGAAATTTTTGGCAGAGTACATCATGAAAGGACGGGTTCAGGCGATGACAGTTGCCTCTTCCCTAGCTCTGCTATCTTTACTTTTTCCACCTGTTAGTATCGTGAGTTCGGCTTCGGTCGCGCTAGTTACTTTAAGACGAGGCGCCAGCGAAGGCTTTTATGTACTGATCATCTCATGCTTGGCTGCTGCTGTTTTGGGAGTTCTGCTGATAGGTAGTTACCAGTTCGCCTTGTTGTACGGACTGGCGTTATGGCTGCCGGTGTGGTTGATCTCAATTGTTTTACGGGAAGGGCGTTATCTAGGCATAGCGATTGAAATTGCTGTGGCGTTAGGTATTTTGGGAGTAGTGGGTTTTTATCTTTACGTTCCGGAACCGGCTGCATTATGGAACAGCATACTGACTCAAATGGTTCAACCGGTGTTGAATAACCCGGAGGTTCCGGCCGACGAAATAAAACAATCTTTGGTACGATTCTCCCGGATAATGACCGGTGCTATCGCTGCCGGATTGGTTTATGGGCTTTTATTCGGATTGTTTCTTGCCAGATGGTGGCAGGCGACGCTTTATAATCCCGGTGGATTCAGAGCTGAGTTTCTGGAATTGAGGCTCCATCCGCAATTCGCGTTCATGACGTTGATTGTGCTGGCGATTGCGCTCACGACCTCTGGCATGGTTGCAGAGGTTTGCTGGAATATCGTTGTGCTGCTTTTTGTGCTTTATACGATTGCGGGGACGGCGGCATTGCATGCCTCTTTTGCCAACATGAAGAGCGGACGTTTTATGGTGCCTTTTTTGTACATTACTTTGGTGATGATTCCTCACGTGGCCATTGCGGTAGCTCTCTTCGGCTTGGGCGATACTTGGCTGAACTTGCGAAATAAAATTTCAAATCAATCGGACCGATGAATTCGGCCCGGAACATTCGACTGAAGGTCGATTAAACGAGGTATGAACGATGGAAGTTATTCTTCTGGAAAAGATAGCCAACCTGGGAAACCTGGGTGACAAAGTAACCATTAAGCCGGGATATGGCAGAAATTACTTGGTGCCACAAGGTAAAGCAGTTGCTGCGACGGCGGAAAAAATCAAAGAATTCGAAGCGCGTCGGGCAGAATTGGAGAAAGTTGCCGCTGAGAAATTGGCTGCGGCTCAAACTCGCGCTGAAGCTATTGGCAAATTGAAAGTTGTCATTACTCACAAAGCGGGCGACGAAGGCAAATTGTTTGGTTCTGTTGGAACTCAAACTATTGCCGATGCAATCACCGAAGCAGGTGCTAAAGTTGAAAAACATGAAGTGCGCTTGCCAGAAGGTGTAATTCGTCAAGTCGGTGAGTACGAAATCGACATTAATTTGCATAGCGATGTTGTCGTGACTGTGCCGGTAACTATCGCAGCCGAGTAATCAACGTGATCATCGTAACCGGCGGAGCTGGTTTTATCGGCAGCAACCTAGTGGCGGGGCTAAACCGGCGCGGTTACGATGATATTTTAGTCGTCGATCATTTGACGAATGGCGTCAAATATAAAAATTTAGTCGACTGCAGTATTGCCGATTATTTGGATCGAGAGACGTTTCTGCAAAAACTGCAGAATGGATTTTTTCGGGCTGAATCGATCGAAGCGATATTCCATCAAGGGGCGTGTTCTACCACGACCGAGTGGGATGGTCGTTATATGATGGAAAATAATTACGAGTACAGTAAAGCACTGTTCCATTATTGTCAGCAGCACAAGATCCCTTTCATTTACGCCTCCAGTGCGGCAGTCTATGGCGATGACAACACGTTCAAAGAAGAGTTGGCCTACGAAAACCCGCTGAACGTGTACGGCTATTCCAAATTTCAATTCGATCAATATATACGCCGATTTCAGGATAAGCTGACGGCGCAAGTGGTTGGACTGAGATATTTCAACGTATACGGTCCCGGTGAAGCGCATAAAGGCAGCATGGCCAGCGTCGCTTTTCATCTGAATAATCAAATCAGGGAATCCGACTATTTGAAACTGTTTGAAGGATGTGACGGTTACGGCGACGGCGAACAACGTCGCGATTTCGTTTATGTCGGCGATGTCGTCGATATTAATTTATGGTTTTATGACCACCCTCAAGTTTCGGGTATCTTTAATACAGGCACCGGACGTAGCCAGACTTTCAATGATGTCGCCAATGCCGTTATTGCTTACCATCGACGCGGTCAGATTGAATATATTCCTTTTCCGGAACATTTGAAAGGCCGGTATCAGAGTTTTACGGAAGCCAATCTGGATAATTTACGCTGTGCAGGATGTTCGCATCAGTTCAAAAGTGTTGAAGAAGGCGTCCGCCTTTACATGGAGTGGTTAAATCAATAGGGGCAATCCTGTAGAATAAGCGCATTATTCGAGGAAATGTTGTCGCTATGCGCTTAATTTACACTCTTTTGTTTCATCTCATATTGCCGTTGGTATTGTTGCGCTTATATTGGCGTGGCGTTAAAGCGCCAGAATATCGTAAACGGTGGCTGGAACGTCTGGCTATATTCAATCGTGACTATCCAAAACAAGTGGTTTGGTTTCATGCGGTTTCAGTTGGCGAGGCGGAGGCCGTTTTTCCGTTAATCAGAATGATGCTGCAGCGTCATCCCCAGGCGAAAATTCTGGTGACGACGACAACGCCGACAGGTTCCGCCCGCGTCAAATCGGTATTGGCCGAGACCGTTGAGCATGTTTATTTGCCTTATGACCTTCCTTGGGTGATCGACCGGTTTTTAAACACGTTCGAGCCGAAAATCGCGATCATCATGGAAAAGGAAATTTGGCCGAATTTATTTGCGCAATGCGGCGCTCGTTGTATCCCGTTATTTATTATTAATGCTCGTCTGTCGGCAAGTTCCGCTAGAAATTACAAAAAAATACCGCCTCTGGTAATTCCTGCCCTAAATCATGTCACCGCAATCGTTACACAAACCCTTGAAGATCAAAAACGTTTTATCGAAATCGGTGCTTCGGTTGATAAAACCACTACAATGGGCAATATCAAATTCGATGTTTCGATTGCTGAGGAAGATATCGCCGCAGGACAATTACTGAAAAGGCAATTATTTCCCGGACGTTTTGTCTGGATTGTCGCTAGTACGCATAAAGGTGAAGATGAAATCTTTCTGGATATTTACCGGCAAATCAAAACTGAAATTCCGCACTTATTAATGCTGCTTGTGCCCCGCCATCCTGAGCGTTTTCCGGTTGTCAGACGTTTGGCGGAAGATAGGAAGTTGGCTGTCGTCATGCGTAGCGGTGAAGAGTATTGTACAACGCAGACCGATATTTATGTTGCCGACACGATGTGCGAATTAAAGATGCTTTATGCGGCAGCCGATATCGCCTTTGTCGGCGGAAGTATGGTGCCGGTTGGTGGGCATAATATTCTCGAGCCGCTTGCCGTGGGGTTACCTGTCCTATTTGGACCTCATATGATCAATTTTAAGGAAATCGCCGAGAATGTATTGCTGAGGCAGGCAGCCATACAATGCAAGGATGACAATGAAATCAGCAAAACGGTCAGAAGTTTACATGACGATATTGAATTCAGGCAATCGCTTTCTGCCAACGGAAAAGAATTTATCAAAAGTAACCAAGGGGCGACGGAAAGCATTTATATCAAATTGGAAAATTATTTGTAATCGTAATTGAGTTAAATCATGAATATAGAAAAAGCGCTACGGGATCGAAGTGGATCAAAATGTGAATTATGTGGAGCGACGGAAGAATTGGACGTCTATCAAGTGCCTTTCGGTCAGGAGAACGTTCCTGAAGGAAGCGTATTATTATGCGGAAATTGTCGTGAGCAGATCGAATTTCCCGAAAAAATCAATATTCATCACTGGCGATGCCTGTCGGACAGTATGTGGAATCCGGTGGCAGCAGTTCAGGTGTTGGCATGGCGTATGCTGATGCGTTTGAAATCGGAAAGTTGGGCGCAGGACCTGCTGGATATGTTGTATCTGGATGACGACACTCTGGCGTGGGCAAAAGCAGGGAGCGCAGACAAGCGGGAAGATGAGGAAATGATTCGACATTTGGATTGCAACGGAGCGGTTCTGGAAAGCGGTGACACCGTTACGTTGATTAAAGACCTGAATGTCAAAGGAGCCGGGTTTACCGCTAAACGAGGCACTGCGGTACGCGGTATCTCGGTTGTTGGGGATAACCCCCAGCAAATTGAAGGCCGTATTAACGGCCAACAAATTGTCATTTTGACTCAGTATGTTAAAAAAGCCGGTTAATGCTTATTAATAATTAGGGTGACGTCAGGTTGAGAACTTCCCTACCAGCTCTTTCAATTGGTCGGATAAACTGACCAGCTCCTGACAATAACCGGATATGGAGTTGGCGTCGCTTGTTGTTTCCGAAGAAATTTCGGCTATGCGGTTAACATTGTCTTGAATTTCGTTGATCACCGACTTTTGTTGTTCTCCCGTATGGGCGATTTGCGAATTCATTTCATTGATTTTAGCGACCGATTTTGCGATAGCCGAGAAGGCTTCGCCGGTTAGAGATGCTTGTTCGACTCCTTGATGTGCTTGTTCCCTACCGTCGGACATGACTTTGACTGCGTTTTTAGCCTCTTCTTGCAAACGTTCAATCATTTCATGAATTTCTTCAGTCGATTTTTGGGTGCGGCTCGCCAGTGTACGGACTTCATCGGCGACGACGGCGAAACCGCGGCCTTGCTCGCCGGCGCGGGCCGCTTCGATAGCGGCGTTCAAAGCCAGCAAATTGGTCTGATCGGCTATGCCTTTAATCACTTCCAACACCATACCGATATTCTCGGTATGCGATTCTAATTTTTGAATAACGGAAGAGGCCTGGTCGACACTTGAAGCGAGTCTGTCCAGTACGGAAATAGTTTGGGTTACGACCGAAGAGCCGTTTTCCACTAGTTCGTCCGCTTGTTTTGCGGAAGAAGCTGCATCCAGCGAATTTTGAGCAACGGTTTGAATCGTGCTCGCCATTTCGTCGATCGCGGAAACGACTATCGCGGTATTTTCATTTTGATGTCTAGTGCGAGTCAGCGCATTACCGCTTAACGATTGTAAACGACCGCTTGTTTCGCCTAATTTGGCTGCGGATTGTTGGCTTTTACCGATGGCTTCGTTGACTGCATTCATGAAACTGTTGAAGTCGTTGGCAAAATCACTTTGTGGATTGGCTTTACGGTAACTCAAGTCGATCATGCCTTTGATTCTCGTAAAATGGCTGCTGATCTCTTGTAATTCCACATTCCTGATTGCTTCTTTAGCGCTTTGGACGGCCATATAGATTAACAATGAGCTTTCGAATACCACATAAGCAGCATGCGTGAAAACCATCGTTAGTGAAGGGCCAGAGGCAAAAACATAGACAGGATAACCGGCACCTTGCAGATAATTGAACAGTAAATGGTGGATGGCTATCGTAACAGCGGCTGCGGCGATTACTAACCAGTCCCGATAGTAAAGCAAGAACGCCAGCAGTACGAAAATGCCGAAATGCAATTCGATCACTCCGTGGGCTTGTTGAATCTGCAAGGCGGAAAATATCATGAATGAGATAGCGATGATCAATCGTGTCAGTAGTGTTCCGGGCGAAATCATTATCAAAGCAATCGGTACGACGGCAGTAGTCAGTCCTATCGTCAAAGCTTCGGTCCAAGTGTCGTGCCAGCCTGCTAGGCCGAGTGAGAAAAGGAAGAGAAATACGATAACCGCCAGCATCAGCTTATCACTTTGTTTGTAAAGGTCACTGAGTTCTGTCTTCATAAAAGTCCTTTGTGTCGAGTCTTTGATTGTGTAGCACGATTGGCGTATTGAAGCGGAATATCGGCTGTGTTGCTATTTATTAGAAAATCTAGCATCAAATCGGATATTTTGTAATTATCCCCCATCAGGTTATGACTTAAATAAGTCGGCGTACTGCAAATAGTCGCCGGATGGGATCTTTTGCAATTTATGAGTCGGTCGGCAATAGAGGTATGTCCATGCCATTACGTTCTCGCCGGCAGCGGTCGTGATATTGATTTTCTTACGGCAGTACTCATGCGGAGGGGGATACCGTTCGGAACATTCTTCGTATTCATCGAGCGAGGCAAACAGACGATGTACGTCTTCTATCGCATATAGTTCTCCGAAGACGTGGTGATGACTTTGATGCGATTCGACTGCCCCCGGATAACCGGCAATTTCAAACAAATCACCTCGCATAGACGCATCGGTTATAAATCGCCCGAATTTGTTCAAGTACGTGCTGGCAGGGTGGTTGTATTTTCGACGTAAGGTACCGTAAACAAAAAGAAACTGGTCGCTCATAGAAAATCGTCCCGAAGGGAAGTCAATTGATCGGCATATTTTCTGTCAAAACCGGTAAAAACTGCTATTGTAATTGCACTATGACTATTCAATACATCGATACTACAGAAAAGCTGGACGCGCTGTGCCGTCAAGTTTTACAAGAGTCCTGGATTGCGCTCGATACTGAATTCTTAAGGGAAAAAACGTATTATCCGCAATTTTGTCTATTGCAAATTGCGGCTCCCGATTGGGTGGCTTGCGTTGATCCGTTAGCGTTAGATAATCTCGATAATTTGTTCGAAGCAATTTACCAGCCTAACATCATCAAAGTGCTGCATTCCAGTCGCCAGGATCTGGAAATATTCTATCAGTTGACCGGGAAGGTGCCGGGCCCGATTTTCGATACTCAAATAGCGGCGCCTTTGTTGGGTTTTCAGGAGAATCCGGGTTATGCCATGTTGGTTTCCAGTTTCCTTAATATCAATCTCAGCAAGGCTCATACTCGTACCGATTGGACCGAACGTCCATTAAGCGCTGCGCAAATCCAGTATGCGGCCGACGATGTCATTTATTTGTGCCAAATCTATCAGATTATGTGCGAACAACTGCAACAATTAGGACGCTTGCATTGGTTGGACAATGACTTCAAACAGCTTAACGATACCGAGTTATATCAGATTTCCCCGGCCAATGCCTGGTTTAAAATCAAAGGCAAAAACAAACTGACTGGTAAGCAATTGTCTATCGTTCAAACCTTGAGTGAATGGCGTGAGGCGACCGCTCAATCGGTTAATAAGCCGCGTAATTGGTTGATTCGCGACGATATGCTGTTGGAATTGGCCAAGTTGCAGCCCGTAAACGTGGGAGAATTGGCCAAGGTTCGCAATATTAACGAACGTTTGGTTAATCGGTATGGTAGCGTTATTTGTCAGTTAATCGACGAAGCTAGGCAACGAGCTCCGATTCCTTTGCATGAGAAGGGCAAACCGCCGAAAAAAACTCAGCAGATTGAGGCCGTGTTGGATGTTTTGACGGCGGTAGTGCGTATTCGTGCCGAAGAAAACTCACTCAACCCCGTTGTGTTGGCCACCCGGAAAGATCTGGAAGAATTGCTGTATCAGGAAGACAGTCCGGTTTTGCACGGTTGGCGATTTTCGATGGTTGGGGAGGAGTTGCAATGCTTGCTGTCCGGTCGGTGTTCATTGAATCTAACAAGCGAAACGGTAATCGTCAATAAGGCCGACCTCTGAGAAAGTTTTTATCCACCGGAGGCAACGGATAAAATTAATGTCTTGGAACATCAATCGTTTTTATTCGTATTCCGAAGCGGGCGGACAAGTGCATTGGAGATGTCTGTCGCCATAGACGTTATCGATGCGTCCCACGGGAGGCCAGTATTTGTCGTCATGCTGATGATTATCGGGAAAAAAGGCCTGCTTTCTCGAATAGGGCATTTGCCAGTCTTCCAGCAGCAAGCGGTGACTGTGAGGGGCATTGCGTAGCACGTTATTGACGGGATCCGCTTGCCCGTTTTCGATAGCTCTGATTTCTTCCCTGATCGAGATCAGGGCTTGGCAGAACCGGTCTATTTCGTTTTTGTCTTCGCTTTCGGTCGGTTCAATCATCAACGTATCGGCGACCGGAAAAGAAACGGTCGGGGCATGGAAGCCATAGTCGATCAGTCGTTTGGCGATATCTTCGACCGTAATACTGCAGGATTTTTTAAAGGTGCGGCAGTCGATAATGCATTCATGGGCGACCCGACTATTTTTGCCGGTATAGAGAATCGGGTAGTGCGGCGCCAAGCGGTCGGCTATGTAATTGGCATTTAAGATGGCATTTAAAGTGGCTTGGCGCAGTCCCTGCGCTCCCATCATAGCAATGTAAGCCCAAGAGATGGTCAAAATGCTGGCGGAACCCCAAGGCGCCGCAGCAACGGGGCCGACAGTACCTTGTGTGGTCTGTTGCGGATTGACTCCTTTGACAACAGGGTGATCCGGCAAAAAAGGCGCCAAGTGTCGGCCAACGCCGATCGGACCGACGCCGGGGCCTCCACCGCCGTGGGGAATGCTAAAGGTTTTATGTAGATTCAGGTGTGCGACATCGGCGCCGATTCTGCCGGGACGGCTCAAACCGACCAAGGCGTTGAAGTTGGCGCCGTCCAGATAAATTTGGCCGCCGTATTGATGTACGATCTCACAGATTTCAATAAACGCTTCCTCGAACACACCGTGTGTGGAGGGATAGGTAATCATTAAGGCGGCCAAAGTGTCTCGATATTCCGCGGCTTTTTGCTTTAAGTCATCTACACTGATGTTGCCGTTGTCATCACAAGCCAATACAACGACTTTCAGGCCTGCCATAACCGCGCTGGCCGGATTGGTGCCGTGGGCGGAGGACGGAATAAGACAAATGTTACGCTGTTGCTCGCCGCGCGTTTCATGGTATTTGCGAATCACTAGCAAACCGGTGTATTCGCCTTGCGAACCGGCATTCGGTTGAAATGAGAAGGCCTCGAAACCGGTCAGGTCGCAGAGCATGTCTTCCAGTTCTTCGAAAAGTTGTTGATAACCGAGGCTTTGATGAAGCGGGACAAACGGATGCAGAGCGTTGAATTCATGATAGGACAGCGCCTGCATTTCGGTAGCGGCATTCAATTTCATTGTGCAGGAACCGAGCGGAATCATGCTACGATCCAAAGCGATATCTCTTCTCGCCAGTTTTCGCATGTAACGCATCATTTTGGTTTCCGAATGGTATTGCTCGAATACGGGATGCTTTAAAATGGTCTCTTGCCGTAACAGCGATTGGGGTAAACACTCCGTCAAATCTTTGTCAACGGTATTGATGTCGGGTTGATCGCCGGCGGGTCCCGAAAATATTCGCCAGACTGCGCGGATGATATCGCGATTGGTTGTTTCGTCGAGCGCAATCCCTAAATGATCCGAATCGATCAGGCGAAAATTGATTTCCGCTTCCTGTGCTTTGTTGGCGATACGTTTGGCTTTGCCTGGGGTGTGTATAACCAGGGTATCGAAAAACTGGCGGTTTAAAATTCGATAGCCTAGCTGTTCCAGTCCCTTAGCCAGAATCAGACTGTACCGATGGACGCGGCCCGCAATTAGTTCCAGCCCCTTTGAGCCATGATAAATGGCATAGAAACCCGCGATCACGGCCAGTAATACTTGCGAAGTGCAGATATTGCTGGTGGCTTTGTCGCGGCGGATGTGCTGCTCCCGCGTCTGCAACGCCATTCGCAGTGCGTATTGTCCGTGACTGTCTTTGGATACTCCGATGATGCGACCGGGCATACTGCGTTTAAATTCATCGCGAGTTGCGAAAAAAGCGGCATGGGGGCCTCCGTATCCCATCGGCACGCCGAAGCGCTGGGAGTTGCCGACGACGATGTCGGCGCCGAATTTGCCTGGCGGTTTCAACATCACCAAACTCAGCAGATCGGTAGCGACAATCACCAGTGCGGACTTGTTATGGGCGATGCTTACTAAATCTGTCAAGTCATTGACTTCACCTGTGGTATCGGGATATTGCAGCAGGACAGCAAAAAATTCCTGGTGTTCCAGTTCCATAAAGGGGTCGCCGACAGTGATATCAAAATCGAAAGGCCGAGCCCGAGTCTGCATGACCGCAATGGTTTGCGGATGGCAGTTGCGGTCGATAAAAACACGGTTTGATGTGCTTTTAGACAAACGTCGCGACATGGTCATCGCTTCGGCGGCGGCTGTCGCCTCATCCAACAACGAAGCGTTGGCCAGTTCCATTGCGGTTAAATCGCAGACCATTTGCTGGAAAGTTAATAAGGCTTCCAGCCGTCCTTGACTCACCTCCGCCTGATAAGGCGTATAAGCCGTATACCAACCAGGATTCTCCAATACATTGCGCTTTATCACCGCAGGCATGATGGTGTCGTAATAGCCCATTCCGATCAGCGAGGTATAGACTTTATTGCGGTTGCGCATTTTACGGAGATATTTGATTACGGCCCGTTCACTGATGGTTTCAGTCAATTTTAACGGTTCGCTGGCGAGTATACTGCTTGGGACCGCTTCTTCTATTAAATCTTGCAGTTGATCAAGCCCCAGAGCAGCCAGCATTTCCTGTTGTTGGAAGGGGTTGGAGCCGATGTGGCGTTGAATGAAATTACCGCGCATTTCCAGTTGCTGCAAACTCGTACGTGTTGTGCCCATAGTTATCCTCTGTAGTAACGGTGCGGAACGAAAGGCAAAGGCGTCGTCCGCAATTCGATTCTTCGATTTCTGACGACACTGTAGAAATGCTGTTCATTGCAGTGGCTTTCGATTAGCGAAAGAGCAATCGGCTGGTTTAAAGTGGGAGAATAACTGCCACTGGTAACGATGCCGACGGTCTTACCGTGAAGATCAAAAATTTCGGTGTGTTCGCGCAGCGGGATTTTACTTTCCACTTTCAAGGCGACGCGTTTTCTCGGCGCACTGTGAGCAAGTTGTTCATGAATGATCTTCGCCCCCGGAAATTGTTGTTTCCGTTTGTCGACAATCCAGTTCAACCCGGCTTCGATCGGTGTGATGTCTTCGCTAAGTTCGTGACCATAGAGGCTGAGTCCGGCTTCCAAACGCAGAGTGTCACGAGCACCTAAACCCACTGGTTTAACCTCTTCGAAAGACAATAGGGCATCGGTTATTTGTCTGGCATGACGATCGTCTAATGAAATTTCAAAGCCGTCTTCTCCTGTATAACCACTGCGGCTGATAAGGCAGTCGATGCCATCGATTGCCGTACGGCAATTTTGCATGAAGCTCAATTCGGAAGCAGCCGGGGCGAGGCGGCGAATGATCGAAGCCGAAACAGGTCCTTGCAAAGCCACCAGGGATTGTTGCGGCAGGACTTGCAAACGTTTACCGAGATGTTTTTTTAGATAGGCGAAGTCTTTGTCTTTGCACGCGGCATTAACCACTAGCATGAATCCGTCAGCTAGTCGAGCGACAATCAAATCATCGATGATGCCGCCATCGGAATTGGTGAATACCGTATAAAGCTGCCTGCCGGATGTCAGGGTTTCCAGGTTACTTGGAACCAAGGCGGCCAACAGGTCGCTGGCATCCTCACCTTGAACGAGACATTGTCCCATATGGGAAATATCGAA
>JBNLEI010000220.1:0-21300 GCA_050304855.1 Methylococcaceae bacterium | reverse complement strand
CTGGGCTGCCAGGATTCGAACCTGGGTATGCGGGGATCAAAACCCCGTGCCTTACCGCTTGGCGACAGCCCAAAAATTGAATACAGCCCCTAAAATTGATTTAGCTTTCGATACAAAGGCGACTCGTTTAGTCCTTTTGCCAGATAAACCTGCCACTCGCCCCGCAACCCTGCATATGCCGCCCGCGCCTCATCTTCCGTCGCAAACTGCGCAAAGACACACGCTCCGGTACCGGTTAACCTCGCCTCTGCATATTTCGACAAGGCGACCATAGCTTTTTCTACAGACTGATATAACTTACGCACCACAGGAAGACAATCATTTCTCCTGTCACCCGCAAGAAAGTCGCCTATTGTGATTGGTTTACTATCTCTTGTCAAATCATTGTTAGCAAAAATCTTTCCAGTGTCGACGTGAACATCCGGCTTAACAACAACAACCCATTGTTCCGGAACAACTATTTTATCCAGCCGCTCACCAACGCCTTCCCCCCACGACGTATAGCCAAAGACGAAAACCGGCACATCAGCTCCGAGTTGCAACCCTAATTCCATCAACTTTTCGGTTGAAAAACCCAAATTCCATAATTTGTTTAACACGATCAAGGTAGTGGCCGCGTCCGAACTACCACCACCTAACCCACCTCCCATTGGCAGGTTCTTATCGACTTCAATGCAAACACCGCGCTGACAACCGCTAACCTCCTTTAACAACTTGGCTGCGCGCACGGTCAAATCGTTTTCTTCCTCGACACCCGGTATCGTTTTTTTCAGACAGACTCTGTCTTCATTTAACGAGTAAAAACGCAACCAGTCACATAAATCCAACATTTGAAAAACTGTTTGCAATAAATGATAACCGTCTTGCTTACGCCCTACGATTCTCAACATCAAGTTCAATTTGGCTGGTGCCGGCCATTTCTCATCCCACAAGTAAATGGGTTTCGGTGTTTCTGTCAAGATAGTTTCCATTGATCCAAGATTAATTTGACTTTGGTTTTCGCTTTTTCCATATTGATTTTACGGGGCAACAAATGCGCGTCGACTCCCTGCATCTGACGATAAATAACTCTCCACCCATGCTGCACGAAGCCCAGCTCTCTCTCCTGGTAGTCCACTCCCGGCTCAGCCAGCCCCAACAACCAAAATTGGAATGCCCGTACCGGCAACTCCAATCCAAAATACTTTTTCATGACCTGCTCAATAGGCTCCTGATACACACGGACGACGTCACCGTCATCCACCTCTACCTGAGTTGCAGTGACAACCAGCCTCACTCGCCCTTGACCCAAGGGACCTGCGATTACTATCACATCATTGGATTTTTCGTGAAGCCAGTTAATATTTGCAGTAAATGAATCCTGCTCAGCAACCACACCCAAACGACCCTCGAATTGCCAATTGGACAACTGATACCAATGCTGCATTTTGCCCATTTGGTAAACATCTTCTGTTTGAATATACGGCCGAGAACATCCCGACAACAAAATAAAAACCAGCCACGCAACCCGTCGACTTAAATCGAATCTCATTCGCTATTTTGTAAAAACCGCTTTTTAAAATCCAACAGATAACGATCTTCCGGCGCCTTTCGCAAAGCGCTTTCAATCAGATCTCTGGCTTTTTCCCGCTCTCCGATCACCCAAAGTAACTCGGCTAAATGAGCGGCAATTTCATGCTCAGGCTGTTTTTCATAGGCTTTCCGCAGTAATGACAGAGCCTTATCGGTATTACCCAGCTTGAATTGCAACCAACCATAGCTATCGATTATGACAGCCTCCTCAGGCTTTAACTGCAATGCTTTTTGCAAATACACTTCCGCTTCCGCATACCGATCCGTACGATCCACCAAAGTATAACCCAACGCATTTAAAGCACCGGCATCATTAGGGTCATTAGCTAATATTTTCAGCAAATCCGATTCCAACACGTCCAATCGATCGAGCTGCTCCGCCATTAATGCCCTGGTGTACAAGATATCCCTGTTTTTTGGGGACTCTCGCAAAGCTTCGCTCAAGATATCGAAGGCCTTCTGGCGCTGCCCAAGCTCACTGTACACTTCGGCCTTAACCAGTAAAACACGCAATTTTTGTTCTGGATGATCGACTTCCATGGCCGCAATCCGTCCCGCCGCCTCATCGTAACGTTTCTGACTCAACAACAGCGACACAGCAGCCATTCTCGCATCGAACGCCAACGGGCCTTGTTGCGCCACGCGATCAAACCAGACCAACGCATCGTTAAAATGCTCTCGTTCATACTCTATACGTCCAAGATAAAAACTTGCCCTCGACTCCCAAACAGGATCATCCAGCAATGCCTCCAAATACGGCTCTGCCTCGTCATACTCCTTTTGTTGTAAATAAATCAACGCGATGGCGAATCGACTCTCCCCGTCTTCGGGTGTTTCATCTAAAACCTTTTGATATAAATCAATTGCATCATCATAGGCTTTACTTTCAACCAAGACCTGAGCGAGCATTTTTCTGACTCGCTCGTCTTCTGGAGCTTGGTCTAACGCTCTTTCCAGATAACTCCTTGCCTCATCCAGATCTCCTGCCCGTCCAGCTAATTGAGCCTGAAAAATCATGGCCTTTTTCCAATTCGGCTGGATCTGCAAGGCAATGCTATTTTTTTCACGTGCTAATTCCTGTTTGTGCATCTTTGATGCCAACAAAGCCTGCACAAAAAAGATGGAGGCTTGCTCCGGATGCTCCTGAGACAACTCTTCCAACACCTCGTAGACAAATGCTTCCCGACCGTCCTTTTCCATCAACTTACTGGTTTCCAACAAAGTCGCTTCAAACCCAGCCGGATCAAGCTCAAGTGAAGCATTAAGATGCTCAACCGCCTCTTTTTTGTTGGCATTGCGGATAGCAGACAAAGTGGCTATTTTTCTAGCTGTCAGATTTCCACTGTCTCTCTCCAACCATATATTGACAGCTTCTTCCGTTCGCTGTGGATCTTTCAAAAACAATGCTATTTTGGCTGCTCGCTCAGCGATTCGAGGATCATCAACCAATTTAGCCGCTTGCAGATAACCGTCCAAAGCAATTCCGTACTGGTTGCGCTGTCCGGCTAATTCCGCGGCCATCAATAAATAGAGAACCTGAGGATCGATCGACGTTTCTTGTTCTTGTTGCGTGAGCGCTGTATCTTCCTGTTTTTTTGTTATCGCCGGCGTATCCTCGATTTGCGGATTTTCGGGAGTTCCGGCGCAGCCGGCAACGGCCAAAGCCGTCATAATCACTATCCATCTTTTCATCGACACAAACCACCTGGTTGAATAAAACAATTATAGAGTAGCAGAAAACTCATTGATTCAGATTGCAGATTGATTCCATTTGGCTAAAAACACTATATTCCTTAGAATATGCTTTTTATTATACGTTTGTTTTACATTCAATGACATTGCTAGCTGTAGGGATCAATTACAACACAGCGCCGGTTGCTATTCGCGAGCGCCTTGCTTTCCCTGCTGAAATTCTCGGCCCCGCGCTGAAGAGCTTGTGGAGCCAGGAAAGAATATCCGAAGCGGCCATTCTTTCCACCTGTAATCGCACCGAGTTTTACTATCATTCGGAAACTGACAATCAGGATACCCTGATCAACTGGATTGCCAATAATAAAAAAATCAAGCCTGCCGATTTCACCCCTTTCCTCTATAGCCACCGGGACAGCCAGTCAATCCGTCATATGTTCCGAGTTGCTTGCGGGCTAGACTCTATGGTATTGGGCGAGCCCCAAATTTTGGGACAGATGAAAACCGCTTATCAGGCAGCTAACGAAGCCGGTACATTAGGTAAAAACCTAGGCAAGTTGTTCCAATATACATTCTCTGCGGCAAAAAAAGTACGAACCGATACCGCTATAGGCTCCAGCCCTGTGTCGGTAGCGTTTGCCGCCGTCCAATTGGCACAACAGATCTTCGACAAACTGAGCGAACAAACCGCTTTGTTAATCGGTGCTGGAGAGACGATAGAATTGACGGCCCGCCACCTGCATCAGCACGGCATCGGCCGACTCATTATCGCCAACCGAACCTTCGACAAAGCTCATAATCTGGCCAGTCAGTTTAACGGTTATGCCATAGCCTTATCCGAACTTCCTTCACATTTGGCGGAAGCGGACATTGTTGTATCCTCAACGGCCAGCCAACTGCCTATTTTGGGTAAAGGCCGCGTCGAGAGCGCCATTAAAAAACGCAAACACAAACCGATGTTCATGGTTGATTTGGCGGTGCCGCGCGATATTGAAGCCGAAGTCGAGCAGTTGCGGGACGTCTATTTATACACTGTCGATGACTTAAAAAACACGATCAACGAAAATATGGATTCGCGGCGGCGAGCGGCCGAACAGGCAGAGGAAATCATTGCCACCGAAGTAGAACATTTTCTAGCATGGATGCGTTCCCAAGGCGCGCAATCCACCATTCGCGAGTATCGGGCGGCGGCCGAACTAACCCGCGATGAAGTTTTGCAAAAGGCATTGAATCAACTCAAAAGCGGAGCTTCAGCCGAAGAAGTCCTCACCAGACTGGCACATAACCTAACCAATAAATTGGTACACACTCCCAGCGCCCAATTGAGAGAAGCCGGCGCCAATGAAAGACCGGATCTCATTGCAGCCGCCCGGGAACTTTTCAAATTGTAAAAATCATTAAATGAAACCCTCAATACAACACAAACTGGAAAATCTCACTGATCGTTTTGCCGAAATCGAGGCGTTGCTGGCACAACCTGAAACTCAGGCCAATCAAAATAAATTTCGTTCACTCAGCCAGGAATATGCTCAGCTTGAACCGCTTGTCGCTTGCTATAAAAAATATCAATCGAATCAGACCAACCTGGCAAATGCTCGCGAAATGGCAAAGGACTCCGATCCCGAACTGAGAGAAATGGCGAAAGAGGAAATTGAACAGGCAGAGGAGCAACAAGAGGAATTGCAACGCCAATTACAGATTCTTCTTCTGCCTAAAGACCCTAACGATAACCGCAACATCTTTCTTGAAATTCGGGCGGGAACCGGCGGCGACGAAGCGGCGATTTTTTCCGGCGACTTGGCAAAAATGTATCAGCGTTACGCCGAGAAGCAAGGATGGCAAATCGAAATCATTACCGAGAATCGCGGCGAACATGGTGGTTATAAAGAAATCATCATGCGCGTTAGCGGACAAAACGTTTATTCCCAACTCAAATTCGAATCCGGCGCTCATCGCGTGCAACGCGTACCCTAAACCGAATCTCAAGGCAGGGTCCACACTTCCGCCTGCACTGTTGCTGTCATGCCGGAAGTGGACAGTATCGACGAAATCGACATTAACCCCGCCGACCTTAGAGTCGACACTTTTCGCGCATCGGGTGCAGGCGGTCAGCATGTCAACAGAACCGACTCCGCGATCCGGATCACCCACCTTCCGACCGGAGTTGTCGTTGAATGCCAGGACGAACGTTCGCAACATAAAAACAGGGCAAGAGCGATGTCATTGCTGCAATCGCGGCTGCTGGCTGCGGAACAAGAGAAACAGCATGCCGAACAGGCTCAAACGCGCAAATTACAAGTCGGGAGCGGCGACCGTTCCGAACGCATTCGAACGTACAATTATCCGCAAGGCCGCATGACGGACCATCGGATCAATCTGACGCTATACAAGCTGGAAGAAATCATGCAAGGGGGCTTGGAACATGTCATTGAACCGCTGATTCACGAGCACCAAGCGGAGTTGTTGACCCAGCTAAGCAATGAGTAAAACCAATATACAATCGGCTCTGACGACTGCGACCGATAGACTTTCCGACATTTCCCAAACAGCGCAGCTGGATGCTGAAGTTCTTCTTTGCCACGTTCTCGGAAAGGATCGATGCCATCTACGTGCATGGCCGGAAAAAACTCTGACAGAGCAAGAGCTTGCCAATTTTCTGAACACCGTGGAACTGCGCGCCCAGACTGCGCCGATCGCTTACATCACCGGCAGGAGGGAATTTTGGTCCAGGGAGTTCATTGTATCACCCGATGTTCTGATTCCGAGACCGGATAC
This sequence comes from Methylococcaceae bacterium, assembly GCA_050304855.1. Classification (GTDB taxonomy): domain Bacteria; phylum Pseudomonadota; class Gammaproteobacteria; order Methylococcales; family Methylomonadaceae; genus Methylomarinum. The sequence continues at coordinate 15,264 of JBNLEI010000220.1, read as the reverse complement.
GGAATTGTTGATTGAACTGAGCCTGAAGTTGATTTCGACCAATGAACCAATCAAGCTAATCGATCAAGGCACTGGCTCCGGCGTCATCGCCATCACGTTGGCGGCGGAAAGACCGATGTCAAGGGTGATCGCGGTCGACCAAAGCGCAAAAGCGCTCGAAATTGCCCATTCCAATGCTGAACGCCATCAAATCGGCAACGTCAGTTTTAGGCAATCAGACTGGTTCGAAAATATCAACGATAGCGATTTTGACTTGGTTATCAGTAATCCACCTTACATCGCTGCCGAAGACCCGCATCTCAAACAAGGCGACGTCCGGCATGAACCGAAAAACGCGCTAATTTCAGCCGATCACGGGCTTGAGGATATTGCTATATTAGCCCGGCAATCGCTGCAACATTTACGACCCGGCGGACACTTATTGATTGAACACGGCTATAATCAAGGAGATGCGGTTCAAGCCATTTTTAATCAATACGGATATTGCAACATAGCGAACCACACCGACTTGTCCGGCAATCCCAGAGTCACCAGCGGAACAAAAAGGCCTTAAACAATGAATCATGAAGAAATTCGGTTACCGAGAAAACTCACCACCGAGCTGTTGCACTTGGCTCAAATATCCCCCAATAACGAAATTTGCGGCCTGATTGCTATCAGCGACGGTCAATTAACCCGCTGTTATCCGGTTGCCAATGTCGCCACGCAACCCGCCACTCGATTTGAGTTAGACCCCAAGCAGCAAATTGCAGTCATGGCCCGAATGCGCGAAAACGGTGAAGATTTGTTCGCCATCTACCACTCGCATCCAAGCGCACCGGCGGAACCGTCTACCAGCGATATTGAAATGGCAACCTACCCTAATGCCGTGTACTTGATCATCTCCCTGAATACCAAAGGCGTCTTGGAAATCCGTGGATTCAAAATTGTCGACAAACAAGTGAGCGAACTGACCTTAGTCATGACTGAATAATGCGTTGGTTTAGAGCGGTTCGTATCGCCCTGTTACTATCGATTTTCGTCGGCGTTGCGTTCTATTCCAAAAACCAGAAACTGAAATCGCGAGCGTGGATCGAACCACTCGATGTTGTGATATATCCCATCAACGGAGACGATAGCCTCGTAGCCGAAGACTACATCCATAACCTGGAAGGCGACGTTTTTATCGAAGTCGAAGCGTTTTTCAATCGTGAAAGCGAATTCTATCACTTGAATCTGGCCACTCCTTTCAAAATCATCTTAGGGCCGATTTTGACAGAGCGTCCCCCCGAGTCGCCGCAGCCGGATGCCGGCATCATCGCCATCGTATGGTGGAGCCTGAAATTTCGTTACTGGGCTTATCGGCATACGCCAGACGACGCATCCAATTTACAACGCGTCCGTGTTTTCGCGCATTTTCACGAACCGCATCCTAAGCAAAAACTTCAACATTCCCTAGGTCTGGACAAAGGATTACTCGCGACCGTTCATGCCTTCGCTTCCAAGCAGCAAGAAAACCAAAACAATATTGTAATCGCCCACGAATTACTGCATACCGTTGGCGCTACCGACAAGTACGATCACAACGGAGCCCCCTTGTATCCTTATGGCTACGCCGATCCCGAGCAACAGCCGCTTTACCCGCAAACTCGGGCTGAGATTATGGCCGCGCAAATTGCTTTGACTGAAAGCCGGTCGAAAATGGCCGCAAATCTCGACCAATGTATAATCGGCGTAAAAACGGCCCAAGAAATCAATTGGATAGCTCCTCAGGCCGAATAGTTTCTGATGGCTCTCGTTGTTAAAAAGTAAAACTACGTCGAACGATTGTTAGAGAAATTAATGAAGGACCGGGCGGGAGTGATTAATCACTTGATCTACAACATCCTGTAATGTCGTTATTTTGGAAAAATCCAGTATACAGCCATTAAAAAGATCCATTACTGTTTCGTTCAGGGTCCGCTTATTTTCGTTTGTAACTTTTAGATCCCTATCCAGTTCCAAATCAGCGTCGAATGCCATTAAATCGAGTTCAAGCACATCGGACAGCAAAAAATACACTGACATCGCCATCATATTTTTCATTGAATCGACTTCGTCTATTCCCACTTTTCCGCACATATCCTGTCTCCATCGGTAATAAATAACGAGAGCTATTTAATCCCATTCCAATCTCTTAAAAGTTGATCAAGTTAAGGTTTCGGAAACCGAACTTGCGAGAAATATCACAATTTACTTGAACGAGGGAACAGCGATCCGATGATAACCAGTTAATTGAGTAGTAAAGGATTGGGGAGAGTCGGCACGGCGGCATAAAGTCGAAACCTTAATTTTGAGATTTATTTTAGCCCCACACTAAAATCTCGTTCCCTGATTAAGAGTCAACAACGGCTTGAGCCTGCATATCCGCATGATAGGAGGAACGTACTAACGGAGCACTGGCCACCTGTTGAAAGCCGAGTTCTTTAGCGATTTCGGCATATCTTTCGAATTGCCGGGGGGGAATAAACTCTTTCACCGCCAAGTGGTCTTGGCTGGGCTGCAGGTATTGTCCCAACGTCAACATGCTGCAGCCATGCGCCAACAAATCTCTCATCACCTCGACAATCTCGGCTTCGGTTTCGCCTAGCCCTACCATTAACCCGGACTTGGTAGGAATCTTAGGCTGAACTGCCTTAAATCCCTGCAACAGCCGAAGCGACTCCCGATAGTCAGCCCCCGGCCTCGCCTCGCGGTAAAGACGCGGAACGGTCTCCAGATTATGATTAAAAACATCACAAGGCTGCTGTTTGAGAATATCCAGCGCAATCGACTGCCGCCCTCTAAAATCCGGTACCAGCACCTCGATTTTCGTTACCGGCGAAGCATGCCTTATGGCTTTGATACAGTCGGCAAAATGTCCCGCACCTCCGTCTCTCAGGTCATCTCGGTTAACCGAGGTAATCACGACATATTTTAAGGCCATCTGTTTGATGGTATCCGCCAAATTATCCGGCTCATCTCGATCCAGAGGCTCCGGCTTACCGTGCGCGACGTCGCAGAAAGGACAACGACGGGTGCACAAGTCGCCCATGATCATAAAGGTAGCTGTGCCATGACTGAAACACTCGCCTAAATTGGGACACGCCGCTTCTTCACATACCGTATGGAGGTTGTTGGCGCGCAACGATTTCTTTATTCGGGCAACTTCGTCGCCGGCAGGAACCCGTATACGAATCCAATCCGGTTTGCGTAATAATGTTTCGGGTTTCTCAACCTTAATTGGGATACGGGATAGCTTATCGGCGTTACGCTGATGAGTTTCAGGAGACAATCTTGAAGGCGCATTCAGCTTCATGTTTCAATAGCCTTAATAATTTCGTGAACCACCGGCACGGCCAATTCATCAGTTAAAATATCAACCCCGATATCCGATAATTGCGTTACCGAAAGACCCGCATACCCGCAGGGATTTATAGAGTGGAACGGTGACAAATCCATATTGTTGTTTAGACTTAATCCGTGGTAACTACAGCCTTTTTTAATGCGTAGGCCTACCGAGCCGATTTTCCGCGCCCCCACATAGACACCAGGAGCTTCGACTCTAGCGCTAGCCGCTATGCCATACTGTGCCAACGTCGCAATCATGGCGTCCTCCAATATACTGACAAGCTGCCTCGGCCCCAACTGCAGCCGCCTCAGATCAGCCAACAAATAAACAATCAATTGCCCCGGACCATGATAGGTGATCTGCCCGCCTCGATCTGTAGGCACCAATGGAATTCCATTCGATTCAAGCAAATGTTCTCGCTTGCCGTTCAATCCCAATGTGTAGACCGGAGGATGTTCAACCAACCATATTTCATCCGCCGTATCCGACGTTCGAGTCGCGGTAAATTGTTGCATTTGGCGCCAAACAACCGAATAATCCTGGCTGCCCAGATTCCTCAAATGAATCCGCATCAATCAATTTGACGGCTGACGGTAAAAGCACCTCGAATATCACCTAGCTTGAATCCCGTTGCCTGATCTTGCGGATATAACCCTAAGACCTTGTCGGCGAGCGGACCATTGACAGTCTCGCCATGGCAAGTCAAACAAACCGGCTGCATCGGAATTGCTTTCATATAGCGAAAATAGCGTTGACCGTCGTCTTGAACGACGATTTCATGATATTCCAGCGCCTCGACGTTTTCGCCCAATTGTTTGCGGTGTTGAAACTGTTGCAATACTTGAAGCTCCCAATTATCGGGCGCATTTTGCAGATTACGAATTTTGAGCGACGTCCGGCCCACTTGCCAAACGCCGCTTTCATTCATGTCACGATTGATATCGGGCACCATACTATTACAACGCTCAATCGCCGCCTCGGCGCCCAATACTTTCAAGCTGCCTTGCAGAGCGTTTTTTAATCGCCCGCCGTATTCTTTGACTAACTGCCTACTCTCGACAACCCACTCCATTCGCCGGCTATCAGCGGAAACTGAAACGACATATCCGCTCAGAAGCAATGCAACCCACTTTTTCATAGCATTTTCCCCGAATTCGACCGAACCGCAAAATCGACACAAGCATTAACTTCTTTAGAGCGCCATCAGCACTTCCGGATGCGCGGTCAATTCCTGATAAATGGCATCTAATTGCGCCCGACTTTTTGCTTCGATCACGACAGTAACGGAAGTGTATTTACCGCCCTTACTAGCTCTACTGGTCACAGCACCTTCCTTGATATCCTCTACATGGTGCCTGACGATTTCGACAACAGTAAGGTCAAACTGGTCACTGCTTTTACCCATTGCTTTAATGGGAAACTCGCATGGAAACTCTAAAAGCGTCTCTTCTTCGCTCATGATACCGAGTTTTTATAATCTTGAAATAACCGATTCATTTTTTGCCACACAGGGCCGGGGGAACCATCGGCCACATCCTTGCCGTCCAATTCGACTACAGGAATGATTTCTCGGGTCGAGCTGGTCACCCAAATCTCGCTTGCCATCTGCAACGCTTCCAGCGAGATGATATCTTCTTTGACAGTGATATGGTTTTCATGAGCTAACTCGATAACGACGTCTCGAGTGATTCCGGGCAGAATATCGCCGCTTTTGGCGGGCGTCATCAACACTCCGTCAATAACGGCAAACAAATTGCTGGCCGCGCCTTCGGTAACATAACCGTTCTTAACCAGTATCGCTTCGGCACAACCCTGTTCGATAGCCTGCTGCCTTAGCAGAATATTGGCTAATAATGTAGTCGCTTTAACATTGCACATTTCCCAGCGATTATCTTCCATCGTCACCGCTTTAACGCCAACATCCCTACCTTCAAAATGTTGAATCTCGGAACACATGGCAAAAATAGTAGGTACGGGGCTCGCCGGAAAAGCATGGTCTCTTTTCGGCGCGACGCCCCGTGTAATCTGAAGATAAATATACTGATCCTTGGTGCCGTCCAATAACGGTTGCAAAATCTCCTGCCACTTTTCCAAGCTATATGATACACCCAGTCTGATATTACTTAAGCTGCTTTCGAGGCGTTGTAGGTGTTCTTCCAAGCGAAAGAATTTGCCGTTGTATGACGGAATGACTTCATAAACACCGTCTCCGAATAGAAACCCGCGATCCAATACGGAAACTTTAGCTTTGGATAACGGCAGATATTCGCCGTTTAAATAAACCTTCTTCTCCATTACCGCTCCATCAACAACAGGGCTTCATCATAAATACGCTGAACAAAGCTACCCTTAGAGACAGTATCCAATGCAATCAGTGGTTGGTTAACAATCAGCTCGCCGGATAGCGTAACATTCAGGGAACCAACCTTTTCTCCTGCTTTGACTGGAGCTGTAATACGGCTATCGATAATGGTTTCGGCTTTCAGATCTTTAAAGTGACGACGGGGAACGGTGACGTAAAGATCATTAGACAATCCCAGTTGCAGTTTTTTGCTGTCGCCTTTCCAGATTCTGGTTTCAGCCAATGAAGCCATTCCTTCGTAAAGCCTGTGAGTCTCGAAAAAGCGAAAACCGTAATTCAACAAGGTCTGGCTCTCGTTTGCCCTGGCATTTTCACTGGCCGTTCCCATCACCACGGCAATAAGCCGCATGTCATTTCGCAGTGCTGAAGCGACCATACAGTAGCCGGCTTCCTCCGTGTGACCGGTTTTCACTCCGTCAACCGATTCATCACGCCAAAGTAGTTTGTTGCGATTATGTTGAGTAATATTGTTATAGGTAAACTCTTTTTGCGCGTCCCACTGATAATATTCAGGAAACTCGTCAATAACCGCCTGAGTCAGTTTAGCTAAGTCCCGCGCCGTCGTGTAATGACTTTCGCTAGGAAGCCCCATGCTGTTTTCAAAATGGGTGTTAGTCATACCCAGCCGTTCGGCATGTTGATTCATCAACTCGGCAAATGTCGCCTCATCACCGGCCACATGTTCCGCCAAAGCAACGCTGGCATCATTGCCGGATTGAATAATGACCCCTTTCAACAAATCTTCGATGGAAACCTGTTTATTGACTTCCACAAACATTCTGGAGCCGGGGGTCTGCCAAGCCTTTTTACTAATCGTGACTTTCTCGTCCAGCGTCAAATGCCCGTTTTTCAATTCGCGGAACACGACGTAAACCGTCATGATCTTGGTCAAGCTGGCCGGCGGTAATCTCTTATCTGCATTGTATTCCACCAAAACCCGGCCACTGTTAAAGTCCATCAAAAAATAGCTGCTCGCCGCCACACTGGGAGCGGCGGGAATCAAGATATTATCGGCGGCAGACGCCGTCTTAGATATCAAACTTGCCAAAGCAAGGCCGAAAAACAAAACAACGGTTTTACGGAAAAAATACATCATGGTCATGAATCAAAGTCATCTAAAGAAAACGGAAGCCATTATATCATTGCTGGGTGCGCCGATGCAGCCGACCTCTCCAGCCTACAAACCGTCAATCATCTCTGACCAATGTGCCACCGGAAATCCCTATGGCCACTAACTGTTCGTAGAGTTGATCAGCCAATTCCACGGAAGCGACGGGTCCGATTTGCACCTTATACAACGTGTCGCCACTGGACTGAGACACTTTTAACCGGGAATCGGCACGCGTTATCCCGGCCACCTTTTGCTGCAATTGACGGGCATTCAACTGATTGGTAAATGCACCGACTTGCAAAAACAGTTTATTGTTTTCCTTTTCCTTGGATTTATCGCGTAAAGTAATCGCAGGTTGCAAGCCCGGATCAATCGCCTCGACTTCAACCAAGCCGGTTCCATACTGCTGAATACCAAGCTTTACTGCAGCGGTATAGGACAAATCAATGATCCGGTTTTCATGAAACGGACCTCGATCATTGATTCGCACTATCACATTTCGCTGATTTTGTAAATTTGTGACTTTCACATAGCAAGGTATCGGCAATGTTTTATGGGCCGCCGTCATTGCATACATGTCATAGACTTCACCGTTTGAGGTTTTTTTACCATGAAATTTAGTTCCATACCATGAAGCGATACCTCGCTTCCTATAGCCCTTGCTATCGGCAAGAACTTGGTAGTGTCTGCCCAACACTTCATAGCTCTGGGGATTACCGGCACGAGTGCGTTTTTCATGGCGCGGAACGGCGTCCGGGACGGCCATCACATTAACCGGGACATGCTGCGGAGCACTATCTTTGACGGACGGATCGATGGTACATCCGCTAATAAACAAAAACGCTGTCAGAAAAATCTTATTGTTCATCGTTCGCCTTTTTCTTTTCTGCTATAGCTTGGCTCAACTGGTAAACCGCCATTGCATACAGAGGACTATGATTATACCGGGTAATCACATAAAAATTATGCAACCCCAACCAAAGCTCATGATCTTTTTCCTGTTCAAAATCAAGTAACTTGACGACTTCGCCATCACCCATTTGCTCAGGGATACTGACTTGCCATTGCTTCAAATGGTCAACAGTGACATCAGGCTGCAACCCTTTGCTTAATCCTTGCTGATAAGCGTCACCGTCGGCCGTTACCGGGAAGGCCACCGCCCCACCTTTTTGCCAATGATGCCGAGTAAAGTAATTCGCCACGCTGGCAATCACATCTGCGGTGTTATTCCAGATATCTCGTTTTTCATCCTGGTCGAAATCTGCCGCATATGACCTATAACTACTGGGCATGAATTGTGGCATACCCATTGCACCGGCATAGGAACCGAGCGGCTCGAGCGGATCAAGTTTTTCTTCCCGACACAACACAAGAAACTGTTCCAGCTCCCGGGTAAAAAATTCGCTCCGTTTTGGATAAGCAAAAGCCAAGGTCGACAAAGCATCGATAACACGGTAAGTACCGGTATGGGCCCCATAACGCGTTTCCACTCCGACAATGGCGGTAATAATTTCCGGCGGAACACCGTATTCACGCTCAACAGCGTTCAAAACCGCTTCATTGTCCTGCCAAAACCTTAAGCCGCCATTAATCCGCGAGTCGGTCATAAATATTTGCCGGTATTTATACCAGGGCATCGCTTCAGCAGGTGCTGACATAGCCTTAAGAATACTTTGCTTGATTTCAACAGTATCGAATAACTTCTTCAGCTCGGCCTCGTCAAACTGGTGTTTTGCCACCATGTTACTGACAAAACTATCCAACAGTTCGTTCTGTTCGACTGCGGCCCACGCGGAGGCTGAAAAAAAAGTCATTAGGCCGAAATAAATAGATGCTGCTGTTTTTCTGATTCTCATTTGACTCAAGTTGGTAAAAATTTTCTATGGGTATGAATGGACATCAGAATCCCGAAGCCCGCCATCAATGTTACCATCGAGGTACCGCCATAACTGATTAAAGGCAACGGTACGCCGACTACCGGCAAAATGCCGATTACCATCCCTATATTCACGAACACGTACACAAAAAATGTAAACGATAAACTTCCAGCCAGCAAACGACTGTATGTATCCTGAGCCTGCACCGCAATATACAAACAACGACTGATTATCAGTAAATATAATATTAGCAGACCCAAACAACCGGATAGACCAAATTCTTCCGCAAACACCGCAAAAATAAAATCGGTTGAACTTTCCGGCAGAAAGTCAAGTTTGGCTTGGGTACTTCCTAACCATCCTTTACCATGCACCCCGCCCGATCCGATAGCGATTTTAGACTGGATAATATGGTACCCGCGCCCCATGGGGTCTGCTTCCGGATTTAAAAAGGTCAATACCCTGCCGCGCTGGTAATCACGCATAAAATGCCATAGCACGGGAGTTAATGAAATTAAAACGACGACGGTCGTGAGCATGAATCGCCAAGATAAACCAGCGAAAAACAACACCGCTGCACCGGAACTGGCAACCAGCAGAGAGGTTCCCAGATCCGGCTGTTTAGCAATTAGAACGGTGGGAACAACGATCAGGATTGCCGCAATGAAGAGTTGCTTTCGTTTAGGTGGCAACGTGTATTCCGACAAATACCACGCAATCATCATCGGCGCGGTAATTTTAATCATTTCCGACGGCTGAAAACGGAAAAAACCCAGATCCAACCAACGTTGAGCTCCTTTCCCTACTTCGCCCATCACCAGAACGGCAATCAACAAACCGACTCCGACGACAAACAACAGCACCGAGTTGCGCTTGAGCTGATAAGGATTGACATGCGCCAGAACGATCATGAACGCAAAAGCGACGCCCATTCTCGCCGCTTGTTTGATCAGAATTGACTTTTCCTGCCCACCGGCGCTATAGAGAACCAGGAAACTCAACGAACAAATCATCAGTAATGCGATAAACAACGGAATATCGATATGGAGCTTTCTCAATAAATTTCCCAACAGGGAAGACGGCACAAACTGCTCGCTGCGGGTTTCATTTTTCATCAATGCGTTCCTCTGCCGACCCCAGGTATTGCTTAATAATCTCCCCGGCAATCGGCGCCGCTACCGAACCGCCGTGCCCCCCATTTTCCACCACAACCGCGACTGCAATTTTAGGGGAATGTGCCGGAGCGAAAGCGATAAACAAAGCGTGATCTCTCAGCTTAAATTCAATTTCCTCTTCGTTATATTTCTCTTCCTGTTTGACCGAAAATACCTGCGCAGTACCGGTTTTTCCGGCAATTTGATACTCAATCCCCTCGGCAATTCTTTTAGCGGTTCCCCGAGCCCCGTGAACCACATTGACCATTGCGGACACGATATCATCGACATTACGTTGCTTGAGCTTAATGACCTCATCGCTTTGTTTAGGCCCGGGCATAGTAAAATTGTAACCGATAATTCTATCTGCCAAATGAGGAGTAACCACTCTGCCATTGTTGGCTAGGGTTGCCGTCGCGCGCGCTAATTGAACCGGTGTGACTTGAGTGAAACCCTGTCCGATCCCTGTAATCAGCGTTTCTCCCGGATACCACGGTTGATTGCGCCTTTGTCTTTTCCACTCCCTCGAAGGAAGCAAACCGGAACGTTCTCCGACCAAATCAATACCCGACTTCGTGCCAAAACCGAATTTGCTCAGAAACTCGTGCATATTGTCGATACCTAATGTTAATGCCAGATCATAAAAGTAAACGTCGCAGGACTGAGTGATGGCATCGTTCAAGTCCACCGACCCATGCCCCCATTTCTTCCAATCACGGTAACGGTGGCTGACATTAGGCAATTGATAAAACCCCGGGCAAAACAGTTTGTGTTTGAAATCGGTCGCTTTATATTCCAGACCGGCCAATCCGATAAAAGGTTTCATCGTAGAACCAGGCGGATATTGCCCGCGCAAAGCGCGATTAAATAGCGGTTGAGCATCGGATTCCTGCAGCTCTTTATAAGCCTTGCCACTGATTCCGTAAACGAAGGGATTCGGATCGAAGCCAGGCCGACTGGCGAACACGAGAACATCTCCGCTGGGTATTTCTATCGCTACCGCCGCACCGTTATATTCACCTAATGCATCATAGGCTGTTTTCTGCAAATCGATATCAAGCGTCAAATAGATATTGGAGCCGGGTACCGGATCAACCGCATCGACCGAATTAACGGCACGAGCCTGGGCATTCGTTTCAATTTCGGCATAGCCGGTGGTCCCATGCAAATACTCTTCATAAGTCTTCTCAATACCGATCTTGCCGATATGATGCGTCCCCCGATACTCCGAAACCGGCAAAGATTTAAGTTCCTCCTCGTTGATTCGGCCAACATAGCCGACCACATGGGATGCCAGCTCTCCGTATGGATAATATCGCACTAAGCGGGCCTGAACGTCCACTCCAGGAAAATAGGGCCTGACCGCTGCAAACTTAGCAACTTCCTGATCAGTCATACGCAATAATAGGGGCGTGCTACTGAAAGATTTGCGTCTTAACCGCTGTTTTTGATATTGCTCTATCTGTTCATCGGAAATATCCAACAATTGCTGCAATCTTGATAACGTAGCATCGATATCATCTATTTGCTCCGGTATCAATTCGAGACTATATGACGGCAGGTTTTCCGCCAGGATTCGACCTTTCCGATCATAAATAATCCCTCTTGTCGGAGGTAACGGAGAGATTTTGATACGGTTATCCTTGGCTAGAGTCGCATAGTGTTCGTGTCCGACAACCTGTAAATAAATCAACCTAACAACCAGCCCCACCGTCAAGAGCAAAATAAAGATAAATGTGGCAACAACTCGACCTAAAAAAACACGGCTTTCTGCCAACGGATCTTTTACCGGATAATGCTTATTCATAACGCGTCAAACCATGCGGCCAACAGCACGGACAAAACGCAGAATCAAATAGACTACCGGCCACATCAAGGTTCCTGAAGCAACCGGGAACCAGAAAGCCAATGGCAACTGGTTAGTCGCCTGCATACTTTCGACCCAATAGATAATGAGCTGGCTTAATAATAGTGAGGAAAAAACAAAAAGGCTTTGTTGAGGAATAGGATAATGGCGTATCCGCTTGTGCAATTTAACGCAAAAGTAACAAACCAAAGAGTAAATCAGAGCGTACTGGCCTAATAAACGGCCAGTCAAAACATCAACCAACAACCCTACCAACCAAGCATTAAAGACGCCGAACCGCTCCGGCATTGCCAAAGACCAGTAAATAAGCACCAGCAGCACCCAATCCGGGTTAAAATTCTCCAAAAACTGGGGAAATGGCATAATTCTGAGTGCCATTGCAAACACAATCGTCAGAAAATAGGGTAGTGAACTATTGCTCAACATCCGCAGTTCCCTGAGGCGGTTCGCTTGGATTGTCTGTTAACGGCACTGGTGTGGAGTCACTCCAGACTATCAAAAACTCTCTGCTTTTATCCAATTCCGCTTTAGGTGTCGCGGAAATACTGGCAAAGGGCTTATTTGGCCTGACTTTGAATTCATCAACAACGGCAACCGGATAACCTTGCGGAAAACTGCCGCCCAAGCCGGATGTCACCAACAAATCTCCCGGGAGAATATCCGCATTATTGGGTAAAAACGGCAAATTCAGTTTGTTGATTTTGCCGCTGCCGATAGCAATGGTTCTCAATCCGTTACGATTAACCTGAACCGGAATCGCATGATTAGGATCCGTAATCAACATAATCTCGGAGCTGGTCGGCAAGGTCCTGACTACTTGCCCGACAATCCCGTGTGCATCTAGCACAGGTTGTTTTCTATGGACTCCGAAGCGGCTGCCTTTATTGACCACAACGATATGTTCATACGGTACTAAATTGACCGATAACAATTCCGCAACCAAGACCTGTTCGCCCAATTTAAACGAATTTTCCAATAAGGCTCTTAAGCGGATATTCTCTTTTTCCAATGCAGCCAATTTTAGTAACTTGGCTTCATTAACCAACTGCATTTCTTTTAATTCCCGATTTTCTTTTTTCAAGGCCCTATAAGAAACGAAAGTATTCTCGGCATACTCCACGATATCTACCGGAAAACTCACCATCAGTTGAATCGGATAAACCACTAATGACAAAACCGAACGAAGCGGTTGCAAGCCGGCTCCGCGCTGATCTGCAACCAGCAAGGTCACTGAGAGCAAAACCGCTACCAGCAAACGGGTATTCAATGAAGGACCAGTTGCAAATAAAAGCTTTATAACAAACCTCTATCGATTAACGCGATTGATAGGATCAAAATCAAAGTCATAGTCAAAACGATTCGATCGTCCGAGTGAATTAACCCTCTTGACGGGAACAATTACTGAGATTTCAGTGATTGAAACAACGACTTAATTATTACTCCAGAGAAAACGCGGAAACACCTTTATCATCAAGCATTTCCAGTACCATTCCACCACCCCGGGCAACACACGTCAACGGATCATCGGCAATATAAACCGGCAAACCGGTCTCTTCGGCAATCAATCGATCGATATCTTTTAGCAATGCCCCACCTCCGGTTAAGACGATTCCCCGACTAGCGACATCGGCACCCAATTCCGGTGGCGTCTGCTCAAGCGCTACTTTGACCGACCCCACGATTCCCGACAACGGTTCTTGTAATGCCTCCAATATCTCATTGCTATTCAGAGAAAAACTGCGCGGCACCCCTTCGGCCAAATTACGGCCAGTGACCTGTATCTCTTTAACTTCGCTTCCCGGATAAGCAGCCCCGACTTCGTGCTTAATCCTTTCTGCAGTGGCTTCTCCGATCAAGGTGCCGTAATTTCTCCGTACATAGTTAATGATAGCTTCATCGAAGCGGTCTCCACCAATTCGTACCGAAGCCGAATAAACAATACCATTCAGAGAAATAACGGCAACCTCGGAAGTTCCGCCGCCAATATCCAACACCATGGATCCGTGGGCTTCATCCACGGGCAAACCAGCACCGACTGCCGCTGACATCGGCTCTTCAATCAAATAGACTTCCCTGGCACCGGCCATCGCTGCGGATTCCCGGATTGCTCTTCTTTCCACTTGGGTTGAGCCGCAGGGTACACAAATCAAAATGCGCGGACTGGGACGAAGTAATTTGCTTTCATGCACTTTCTCGATAAAAAATCTCAGCATTCGCTCAGTTACCGCAAAATCGGCAATAACTCCGTCTTTCAGCGGTCTGATCGCGGTGATGTTTCCCGGGGTACGACCAAGCATGTTTTTTGCGTCAATGCCAACCGCCGCGATCGTTTTAACACCACGAATACGATCTTCTTTAATCGCCACCACGGAAGGCTCATTCAGCACGATTCCCTGACCTGGCATATAAATCAAAGTGTTTGCCGTACCTAAATCAATTGACAAGTCATTGGAAAATAGGCCGCGAATTCTTTTGAACATCTTTTCCGGTATCCTTTACGAGCATAAAATCAGGCTACTTTAACAATCAAGCAGGTATTTGAGCAAGATATAAAGTATCATATTTGTATTAAATCAAATCTGGAGTTTAAAAATGTCGTTAACGGCTGATGACGTAAAAAAAAATTGCCCATCTCGCACGACTGGGCATTGACGAACAAGATATTGAAAACTATGCCAATGATCTCACTAACATCCTCGACCTCATGACTCAAATGGGGGATCTGGACACGGATAACGTTCAGGCCATGGCTCATCCTTTGGACCAGATACAGAGACTACGCGCTGACGAAGTCACCGAAACTGACCAACGCGAATATTTTCAATCCATTGCACCTCAGGTCGAGAGCGGCCTTTATCTTGTTCCGAAAGTTATCGACTAACCCACCGCTATGCATAATAAAACTATTACCGAACTCGCCAAGGATCTGCGTGAAAAAAAGTATTCCAGCGTAGAACTGACACAACACTTTTTGAATAGGATTAACCGGCATCAAGAGCTTAACTGCTTTATTACCGTCGCAACGGAAACTGCCCTGGAGCAAGCACGAGCCGCCGACAAAAAACTGGCTGCGGACGACACTTCGCCATTAACCGGCATTCCGGTAGCGCAAAAGGATATTTTTTGTACTCAAGGTATTAAAACCAGTTGCGGCTCCAAAATGCTGGACAATTTTAAAGCCCCCTACAACGCCACAGTCGTAGAAAAATTCAATCAGGCCGGAGCGATTATGCTAGGCAAATTGAATATGGATGAGTTTGCTATGGGATCGTCGAATGAAACCAGTTTCTATGGCACCGTAAAGAACCCCTGGGACACCAATGCAGTACCCGGCGGATCCTCCGGCGGAACCGCCGCAGCCGTCGCGGCAAGATTAATACCGGCTGCTACGGGCACTGATACCGGCGGATCAATCCGCCAGCCGGCCTCTTTATGCGGCATTACCGGCCTGAAACCGACTTACGGAAGAGTTTCCCGTTACGGTATGATTGCTTACGCGTCCAGCCTCGACCAAGGCGGCCCTATGGTCCGTAGTGCCGAAGAC
>JBNLEI010000219.1:0-11712 GCA_050304855.1 Methylococcaceae bacterium | reverse complement strand
CCAAAGATGTCATTTTCCGTATTCGCCGTAACCTAATCAATCAATTACAGCATATTTCGATGTCTGAGTATGAGAGTCTGGGCAGCGGAACTGTCGTCACGCATTTAGTTACAGATCTGGATACCATCGACAATTTTATGGCGTCGACTGTCAGCAAGTTATTGATCGCCTGCCTGACTGTTATCGGCACCGCCGTTATCCTACTATGGATGCATTGGCAACTGGGCCTGTTCATTCTATTTCTCAATCCGGTCGTCATCTACTTCGCCAAAGTCGTCGGTTCGCGTATCAAAGACCTGAAAGCAAAGGAAAACCAAGCTTATGGCGTTTTTCAACAAGCTTTGACAGAGACTCTGGAAGCAATACATCAAATCAGGGCCAGCAACCGAGAGCAACACTATTGCAAACGATTGGTTGATTCGGCATTGACTGTCAAAAATCATTCCACGGCCTTTGCCTGGAAAAGCGATGCCGCAGGCCGCCTAAGTTTTTTAGTGTTTTTATTTGGTTTTGACATCTTCAGAGCAACAGCAATGTTCATGGTCTTGTATTCCGATTTGACCATCGGACAAATGTTAGCCGTGTTCGGTTATTTGTGGTTTATGATGGCACCTGTTCAGGAAATATTGGGTATTCAACACGCTTTCTATGCTGCCAAAGCCGCCTTGCACAGAATCAACAATCTCACCCGTCTGCAACAGGAACCGAATTATCCCCATCTGGACAACCCGTTCAAACAAAGTAACACCGTTTCCGTCAGGATCGAGAATCTACATTTCAGCTACAAGGACGAACCGGTTTTAAACGGCATTAACCTGAATATTAACAAAGGCGAAAAAGTCGCATTGGTAGGGGCCAGCGGCGGTGGTAAGTCGACTCTGGCCCAGAACCTGATCGGCCTTTATCCACCCAATGAAGGCATGATCTACTTCGACAACATGCCTATCAATCGAATCGGTATGGATGTCGTGCGGGAAAACGTCGCTACCGTTTTACAACATCCTGCGCTTTTCAATGACACGATCAGAGCCAATCTCACTTTAGGCAGAAACGTTCCAGACACCGATTTATGGCAAGCTCTAGAGATCGCTCAGTTAAAACCGACCATTGAGGTTTTAGAAAGCGGCCTGGATACGATAGTCGGTTTGCACGGTATGCGCTTATCCGGCGGACAACGACAACGATTGGCCATCGCGCGCATGATAGTCAGCAAGCCCAAAGTGGTCATTTTGGATGAAGCAACATCGGCACTGGATACCGAAACCGAACATCAATTACATGCCGCCTTAAACGATTTTCTGAAAGACAAAACCACAATCATCATCGCTCACCGATTGAGTGCAGTTAAACAAGCAGACCATGTTTACGTATTCGAGGAAGGACGCATTTGCGAACAAGGCAAGCACGCAACTTTGATTCGTCAGAATGGTCTGTATGCTAAGTTATACGCCGAATATCAATGACCATGGAAAAATACGATCTGCATTGCCATTCCACCGCTTCTGACGGCGCATTGTCGCCTGCCGAACTAGTAGCACGAGCCCATCAACAAGGCGTTACGGTATTAGCTCTGACCGATCATGACACAACCAACGGACTGACTTCGGCCCGACAAACGGCCGATACCCTCGGTATCCGTTTGATACCCGGTATTGAATTATCGGCAATCTGGGAGCATAAATGCTTTCATATCGTCGGTCTCAATATCGATCCTGCAAATCCAACCTTGATTGAAGGAATCAAACAACAGCAGATCATAAGAGCTGAGAGAGCGGAAAAAATCGCCCACAAACTGGAAAAAAAACGTATCCCCGGAGCTTATGAGGCCGTTAAAGCATCTGCAGGCGAAGGTATGATCACTCGCTCGCATTTTGCCGATTATCTGGTGGCAAACCATCATGTCAAAAGCCAACAGGAAGCTTTCGACAAGTATTTGGGCCGTGGAAAACCGGCCTATGTTTCAACGGCATGGGCCGATATGAGCGAGACCATTCGCTGGATTACCGAAAGCGGGGGCATAGCTATTCTGGCGCATCCGTTACGTTATAAACTAAGTGGTAATTGGATGAACCGAGCTTTAACCGCCTTTAAGCAAGCCGGTGGCATAGGCATGGAAGTAGTTACCGGACGTAGCTCGTTAGACGATATACAACGCAGCCATTTTTACGCGCAAAAATTCCAATTGTTGGCCTCCCAAGGCTCTGACTTTCACAGCCCACAGAATGAATGGGTAGAGTTAGGCCGGCTACAGCCTCTTCCCAACGGCAGCGACCCCGTTTGGAAATTACTCAATTAAACGGTTTGCCCGTCACCGATAATTAAGGTAGATTTTCCGAACACCAATCATTGCAGAGCACTCTATGGGCCAGGAAATATCATTTTCAAATTTTGACCAGGGCGACTTCGAGAACTTTCATCAAAAATTACAACAGGAAACAGCTTTATTGGGAGAACTCATCAAAAAAAAAGGATTTTCCACTTGTGCTCCTTTGGCCGGATTTGAGATCGAAGCTTGGCTTGTCGACTCAAACAACCGCCCCGCCGCCATCAACGATATTTTCTTAAAATCGCTCAATCACCCGCTAGCTTTCGAAGAACTGGCCAAATTCAACATCGAATTGAACAGCACCCCAACACCTTTGGCCGGCAACGTTTTCAGCCGGATGCAAGCGCAGCTGCAGAATACTTGGGATACGGCATTCCGCCATGCGGAATCGTTAAACAGTCGTTTGCTCATGATCGGTATTCTTCCGACGCTGAAACAAAGCGATCTAACTCTGTCCAATATGTCCAACCTGAACCGTTACCGTGCGCTCAATCAACAGATTTTAGAATCGCGCGGCAAGCCGGTTCATCTCGATATCACCGGCAACGAACATCTAAAGCTTGATCACCACGATGTCATGCTGGAATCGGCGACAACTTCCTTCCAAGTTCATATCCAGGTACCGTTAGACATCTCCCATCATTTTTACAATGCTTCCATCATTGCTTCGGCGGCAATGGTCGCTAGCTGTGCCAATGCGCCTTATTTGTTTGGAAAAGACCTCTGGCATGAAACTCGCATACCCTTATTCGAACAAGCGATCGAAACCGGTGGCTACGCCGGTGCGGCACAAGGCCCATTGCGCCGTGTCAGTTTCGGTAGCGATTATGCCCGTCATTCGATTTGGGAGTGCTTCAACGAAAACTTACTGCATTTTCCGGTACTGTTACCTGAACGCATGGATACGATACCGGAGGCTTTCGCTCATTTAAAGCTTCACAACGGCACGATTTGGCGATGGAACCGCCCCCTGATCGGTTTTGATGACGACGGAACGCCTCATATCAGAATCGAGCATCGCACTCCGGCTGCCGGACCGACCGTTATCGATTCCATTGCTAATGCCGCTTTTTTTTACGGTCTTGCCAAAAATCTCTGCGACGAAATCATCGCCAAGGGGCTGCCCTTTTCATTTTCTCAAGCCAAAGATAACTTTTATCAAGCCGCCCGTTTTGGGCTGGATGCCCATGTGAATTGGATTAACGGCGAAAAACTCCGCCTGTATCACTTGATGCGCAAGGACCTCATCCACCGGGCGGTGTTGGGTCTGGCCTCTTTGGGAGTAAGTCGCTGTGATAGTGAGGACTATCTCGATATAATGCTGCAAAGACTTAACAACAAACAAACCGGCTGCCAATGGCAGCGCCAATTCATTCAAGAACAAGGCACGAATTTTTCCTCAATGACTGAAAGCTATCTGCAGCACCAACAATCCGGCAGACCGGTCAGCGAGTGGAGCGCTATTTGATATGTCGAGATTGCAACAAATCGATTTTCTACCGGAAGCCTTCCTTAGCGCTTCCCCGCAAACCCTCCACACGTTATTTGACCGACCGACTTTAATCCATCTATCCGGAGAACGGCCAGAACCGCTTTTTATCTCGGTTCTATTACATGGAAATGAACCGACCGGTTTCTTGGCGGTACAGTCGTTACTACAAAAATTCCGTCATTCGTCCTTACCCCGTTCACTGTCGATTTTTCTAGGCAACATCGAAGCCGCCAGCCACGGCTTACGCAGAATGGAAAATCAACCCGACTATAACCGCACTTGGCCTGGCACGGAACTGCCAGAATGCGAAGAAACCGTCTTGATGAAGGAAATTGTCGAGATCATGGCTCAAAAGAAGGTTTTTGCCAGTATCGACCTACACAATAACACTGGTTTGAATCCGCATTATGCCTGCATCAACAAGTTGGATAACCGTTTTTTACAACTGGCCTCGCTGTTCGGTCGGTTGATTGTCTATTTCACTCATCCAAAAGGCGTTCAATCGGGCGCTTTCGCCGAACTCTGTCCCTCCGTAACGTTGGAATGCGGTCGCCCCGGACAGCAATACGGTGTGGAACATGCCCTCGATTATTTAAATACCTGCCTTCATTTGAACGAATTGACCGAGCAACCGGTTCCCGGCCGCAATGTCGATATTTTTCATACCGTCGCTCAAGTCAAAACCAGGGACGATATTGCCTTCAGCTTCGAACATGCGGACTGCGATTTAATTCTGGACAAAGATCTGGAAAGAATGAATTTTACCGAAATCGCTGCCGGCACAATGCTCGGCACTGTCACTCAACCTCACCCGATTCCGGTTGTGGCGCAGGATGAACAAGGCAATATCGTCACCGACAAATTTTTCATGATTCAGAATAATGAATTAAGGTTGAAACGCCGGACCATGCCCTCCATGCTGACCCTGGACGAACGAGTCATTCGACAGGATTGTTTATGTTATCTGATGGAAAGAATGAATCAATGAACTTTTGGGAAACGAAAACGCTGGCCGAAATGACTCACCAGGAATGGGAGTCGCTGTGCGATAACTGCGGCAAATGCTGCCTCAATAAACTGGAAGACGAAGACAGTGGGAAAATTTATTTTACCAGCGTGGTATGCGATTTGATTAATCTCGACAACTGCCGGTGCACACGCTATGCGGACCGCTGCAAACTGGTGCCGGAATGTTTGGACCTCAAACAGCACGACTTCTCGTCCTATTCTTGGCTGCCGTCGACCTGCGCCTATCGTTTGTTATGCGACGGAAAACCGTTGCCTTCTTGGCACCCATTGGTTTCCGGTAACCCGGAGTCCGTCAGGAAAGCGGGCGTCTCAATCAGCAGCTATGCGATGAAGGAATCCGAAGTGGAGAATCTGGAAGATCATATTATTGAATGGCTGGATTAGTGCTACCAGCCATTTCTAAGTGAGACGCTACTTGTTGTCGATCCATTCGGATAAAGCGTCAATAATCTCTCTTGCCTGTTTTTCGCTGGAGATATTGAATTTGGATTGCTGACGATATTCACCGTTTTTCTTCTGATAGCGACGAATCGTAAATTTGTCCGGGCCGTACTCTTCTTTACTGCGATTCCAGTCCTGATAGCGATAAATCACCGTAGCCCAGGCGCCTTTACTGAGCACTTTTTTATCCAGCTCTTTAACCGTTTCTATGCCGCCATCTTCATAGCTTACCGTTAATTCCTCAACCGTTTCAGCCATAATTTCCTCTATCAAATGTTAAACGGCCAGCAGTCTATCAATTAAACGCTAAACTGCCAATATACCGATGGTTAATTTGTAATGAATTGACCAAAAGCCCGACTTCCCTCTCCCGCTTCAATGGTTGCAGTCACTTGGAGAGTCAAGGCATCGATAACCGATACCGTGCCGTCGAACCAGTTAGCAACATAAACCGTTTGGTCATCGGAGTGCGTGCTAATACCTTCCGGTTTTTCGCCAACTTCGATCACAGCGATTTGCTCCAGCGTATTGGTATCAATGACCGATACGGTACTGTCATCCTGATTAGTCACGAACAGCCGGCTGTCATTTAATGCAAGAGCCACCGCGTAGGGCCGAGCCCCGACTTTAACGTTTTTAACCCGTTTAAGATGATCCGGCGTCAACACGGTCACATCGTCGCTTTCGACATTAGCTGTGTAAATACGTCGACCATCGGATGAAACTGTAATTCCGAAGGGATGGACTCCGACTTTAGTGGTATTTCTGATTTTCAAACTGGATAAATCAATCTGAGAAATACTGTCATCCATTCGGTTAGCGACATACAACCAACGATTATCTGGACTCACCATCATGCCGGACGGAGACTGGCCAACCTTAATTTTCTTGATATGCGAAAAATCTTGGCTATTGAAGACATCGACCCGATTTTCATACCAATCGGCAACAAATATTTTTTGCCCCGGCGTATCGACAGCAATCCCCAAAGAAGCGCCGCCAACTTTAACGTGTTTGATTAGTTGCAGTTTTTTCTTGTCCAATACCGCAAACCCGCCGCCCTCCGGCGTACTAATATAAACTTGCTGCAATACCGGATTTACGGCTACACCCGCCGGCTTACCTGTTACGGCAATTTTCCGGACCACGGCATTTGTGGCCGTATTTAATACCGCAACATCATTATCCAACTGATTGGTAATGAAGGCGAATGACTGCGCTTCGACATTGGCAGCGGCCAGTAAAGCGACGCTCAAAATCGTGATGATTTGTTTCATCATGAGAATAAAAGACTAAATTTCGACACAACCAGCTGAATGGGTGGCGTTATCCATAAAGGATAGGAACCGGCTCCCGTTTGGAAATGGCGGGAACCGGGTAGTGACTAAAAGATGCCAATTAACGTTGAAATTTGATTTTCACGTCGGAAGAAGACGCACCGGCATCAAATTTTTGCGCCAAGCTTGTCAAACCGTCGGTTAAAACGGCCGTAACAGCTTTATCAGCCGCTTCTTCGTTCAATTCCGCCGGTGGGTTGTTGTTAACGTAAGCACGATAGTAAGTAGCTACCCAAGTCACTTCCGCTTTACCGCCTTTACCTTTAACGGTAATTGTCGCAGCATAATTTTCGACAGGCAATACGGGGATCTGCTCGTCTTGGCCGGCATGGTGTACGGTGCCGGTTGAGCTCATTTCGGTGATTTTATACTTATAAGACATTTTATCCGCCTTATAGTCTTTTAAAACTTCCGTAATGGTTCCGCCATTACTTAAAGTCAAAACACGAGTTGAACCTTTTTTATTACCTTTATTAGCTGTTGCACTTTGAATACTGGGATGCCAAGACATGTCATCGTAGTTTTTAATTACATCCCATACTTGGTCGGCAGAAGCGTTAATCGCCACAGATGCTGTCATTTTTGCTCTTACCGGTCCGTGCGCATTCGCTGCTCCGGCAAATATCAATGAAATGAAAGAAACGAATAGCGAAATTTTTTTCATATTGACTTCCTTTATGGACTCTAAAAAAATTAAACGATAGATTATAAGGTAGAGATCAGCAGAATGCTAATAACTATACCGCCATAGCGTATGAATTATCGTCATGGACACTGAACACGGCGTGAATAAGGAACCCCACACACACCCAAAAAAGTCAATTTATTTGGAACTCGTGTTTTTTAGTGTGGGCAAATTCTTCAAGGTCGTTGAGTAAACTGGTTTTCCCGGGATATTCCTGTCGCAATTGACTTAAACGCGATAAAAAACTTTCCAAGGTTATGTTTGAACCGGCCTGGTTGTCAGTCATCACGTCTTTACAATAATCTTGCCATCGCCTTCGTTCCGATTCATCAAGCGTTTCCGGATAATTACGCGCCTTATATCTAAACAACATTTCCGCTAATCTTTTGTCCTGGAACTGAGGCTGGATAGTCATCAAACGATTGACCGGCGCTTCCCTGATTTTATTCATCTCCGTTTTGTCTCGCTGCGAAAAAAAACCGCCGTTATAAATCATTAAATCCGGATCGGACACGGAATTATCGAAAACACTGGTAAATACCTTCGCAAGCTTATCCCCCAGTCCTTCCATTAATTTAATACGTTCGAGATGGCTATAGCATAATGCTAGGTCACACCCCAATCTGACGGCATCGGTTTCACGAATCACCGATATTGGCGCCAGAACCGGGCATTTGTTGACATGAACAGTTTTCAGAGGAATTCTATCAACCCCTTCCGGCAAGGCATCTGCGGCTGTGAAAATCCTGTCCTTGATCTGCTCAACTGATAAACTTGTCAAGGGTTCAGGGTCTACGGATAAATCGTACACGATCACCCCATTGCTGTTGTCGGGATGCTGGCACACTGGTACCACCACAGCCATGCAATGTTTAGCGGCGGGATATCTCCCAGAGACATGTACCAACGGGCTGTAAGAGCCTAGCTTAAGCAGCTCAAGGACGGTGTTTTTACCCCTATGACTGAACAGAAACTGGTACAGTTTGGGTTGCTTCTGCCGAATCAACTTCGCCATCGCAATTGTCGCATAAACATCGGATAAGGCGTCGTGGGCCGATAAATGCTCGATCCCGTTAACCTGAGTCAGCTCCTCCAAACGAAAGCTGGGCCGCCCGTCTTCAGTTCGCGGCCACTCAATGCCGTCAGGACGCAGCGCATAAGCCGCTCTAACAACGTCGATCAAGTCCCAACGAGAATTCTGGTTTTGCCACTCGCGCGCATAAGGATCGTAAAAATTTCGGTATAGCAGATTCCGGGTAACCTCATCGTCAAAACGGAGGTTATTGTATCCCACGGTACAGGTCGACGGCTGCGACAATTCCTGATGAATTCTATGGATAAAATCGGCTTCGCACACTCCCAATCGGGAGGCGCGTTGCGGGGAAATACCGGTAATGATGCAAGCCTCTGGGTGAGGCAAACAATCGGCTGCCGGTTTACAATAAACCGTCAGCGGACTGCCTATAATATTGAAATCGTAATCAGTACGAATACCGGCAAACTGACAGGCTCTATCACGTTGGGGGTCGGTACCGAAAGTCTCATAGTCATGCCAATAGAATGTCGGTTCGGCCATTACCGCAAACGGCTATTTGGTCGACGTCAACGCTTTCAACACATCAGTCCTGCTCACAATCCCAACCAGCATATTATCGCTGAAAACGGGAAAACTTCTGACGCTGGAATCCTGAAATTTCTCGGCCAAATCGACAATGCTGGCATCTGCGTCGACAGTAACGGTATTAGTTGTCATGAATTCACTGACCGTACCGCTCATGCCCTGATTATAAGCACAGTCAAGAACTACTTTCATGCTGTCCTTTTCAGAAAACATACCGACCAATTTTCCATGCTCATCAACCACTGGCGCACAGGTGACTTTATGAGTCAACAAGGCTTTTATCGCTTCCAGAACACTGGTTTCCTTTTTTAAGGTGAACACATGTTTCGTCATATAGTCAGCTATGGTAATTTTAGCCAGCATAAATAATCCTCATCAGTTAATAATGATTGCCGATCCAAGCCCCGCTCATCTGCCGCAAGCTTAGGGTTGGAAGCATTTTACAGATTTCCTTCCGCTTCGGCTTCCAGTTTTTTTCTTTTATCACATTTTTCGACGCAGACGCAATTACCGTTATTCGCCCCACCACAAGAGCCTTTAATGGCTTTTCTGCCAAAAATAACGCCGATAGCCATAACCACAATGACAATCAGCATAAATACGAAAGTTACTAAAAAATAAGTCATGATTTCGCCTCAAAAAATTCGATAAATGCCGATGTGCTTTTCTCAGTAAAGCCATCATCGGTTTTGATAATGAATAATGCCGGCAGCTTCATTTCTTCGGCCATCTGAAAACCATCAGCCGGACCGAGAACAGTCAGCGCGGTCGCCCACGCGTCGGCGACCATGGCTGCTTCATTCAGCACCGTAACCGACGCCAATCTGTGCGTAATTGGCGATCCATTACGGGGATCAATCGTATGGGAAAAACGCACGCCGTCGACTTCAAAAAAATTACGATAATCTCCAGATGTCGCCATACCGATATCGGTCACCGGTAGCACTTTCTGAATCATTCGCCTATCTGCTGCCGGTTTCTCTATGGCGATACGCCAAGGTTTCTGTTGAATATTCAACCCTTTTAACCTAAGCTCACCGCCAATTTCGACCATGTAATCGTTTATCCCCTGTTGCTCAAGCAATAGTGCGACTTGATCTACCGCAAATCCTTTAGCCAAAGCCGATAAATCGATGTATAAACCGGCGATATCTTTTTTCACTAAGTTTTCGACTTCGTCCAACTGCAAATGATCGGATCCGATTATTTGCAGCATCTGATCGATTCTTTGCTGAGGTGGTGCAACAAAAGTCATCGGATCCGGTCCGAATCCCCATAAATTTACCAAAGGACCGACCGTTACATCGAACGCGCCGGACGACTGCTTATAAACTTGCTTCGCCGTAATCAATACTTCAAGTAACGGCGGCGAAACCGATTGCCATTCAGTAGATTGACTGACGTTGAATCGCGAAAGTTCGGAATCGGACAAATAAGTGGACATTTGCGCATTAATATCTTGCAATAATACGTCAATTTGTCTGATCAGTTCTTCTTCTGTCACCGATTCCGGCAATCGGCTGACTTTAATCGAGAAGCTGGTTCCCATCGTTCCATTGGAATATTGAAACGGATAGGGTTTGTTCGAGTGAGACTGTATGTCGCAACCGGACAATAGAAAAAAGAGAAGCAGGCCGAAGCCTGCTCCCAGTTTGATGGATTTTATATGCATTGATTCTTCATTGCCGATCGCCCTGAAATGACATGTTCAGGAAAACAGGCGATAAAATCGTTTAACCGCCGAAATCATCCAGCATGATATTTTCTCTTTCAACACCGTTTTCCAACAGCATGTTGATAACCGATGAGTTCATAATCGGCGGTCCGCACAAATAATATTCGCAATCCTCGGGGGCCGGATGGTTCTTGATGTATTCTTCAAACAATACATTATGAATAAATCCGGTGTAACCGGTCCAGTTGTCCTCCGGTAACGGGTCGGACAACGCTACATGCCATTCGAAGTTGTCATTCTCGGCAGCCAACATATCGAAATCCTCAACATAGAACATTTCGCGTTTACTGCGTGCGCCGTACCAGAATGTCATCTTACGTTTCGATTTCAATCTGCGTAGCTGGTCAAAGATGTGAGAACGCATCGGCGCCATACCGGCACCACCACCGACAAATACCATTTCGTTATCGGTATCTCTAGCGAAGAACTCACCATAAGGACCAGAGACAATTGCCTTATCACCCGCTTTCAAATTGAAGATATACGACGACATCACGCCTGGAGGTACGCTATCAGGCGCGCCCGGAGGAGGTGTCGCAATACGCACGTTGAGCATGATTTCCTTTTCTTCAGGATAAGACGCCATCGAATAAGCACGTAATGCAGGTTCTTTAACATTCGAAACATAACGCCACAAATCGTATTTATCCCAGTCTTCTCGGTATTCTTCACCGATATTCATGTCTTTATAGCGAGAGACATGAGGAGGACATTCGATCTGGATATAACCGCCTGCACGATAGTTAATCGCTTCGCCTTTAGGCAGCTCCAACACCAGCTCCTTAATAAAGGTCGCGACGTTATCGTTCGACTTAACGGTACACTCCCATTTCTTGACGCCGAACACGCTGTCTTCGACTTCGATTTCCATATCGTGCTTAACGGTCACTTGGCAGGAAAGACGTTCGCCTTCCGCCGCTTCACGCTTGGTGATATGCGACATTTCGGTCGGTAAAATCTCGCCGCCGCCTTTAAATACCTTAACGCGACATTGCGCACAAGTACCGCCACCGCCACAAGCCGAAGGTACAAACAACTTATTATTG
>JBNLEI010000218.1:0-2401 GCA_050304855.1 Methylococcaceae bacterium | reverse complement strand
CGTTAATTTTTTTCATAATTTTGCGATTCCCGAATTGAAGTAATGAAACCAGTCAGACCTTCAGCCGCACAGTCGCAGTATCGACTGTGTCAGCCGCCAAAATCAACCCTGCATTATAAAACAAAACCCTACTAATTACTTATCTTTTCGTTGTTTTCGAAGCTGCCGAATTTTTAAATTTTGTCGGTTCCCTCGCGTTTTATGTACTCAGGTACAATTGACTAAACGAGCCATGACTCTAAAATCAAAAACTGAAAATGATTCTCATTTAACTGTGATAGCAATATCCAATTTCGCTCGTAGTTAATGTTTGTCACCATTATTGACGATCGTTTCTTTTGACCGGTTAATGAAACGAACAGATTTTTGGAGTAGACAATGAACGGCTTTATAAGATTAATCTGGTTCGGCTTTTTGCTGTTTTGCTGCACGATAGGGCAATCGGCCTATGCCGTATCGGGATCCGAAACCGCCTTGGTGGCTTTCTCGGGAAACGAAGCAAGAAATTTTAAGTTACGTTTTGATCAACGATTGGTCAAAACCGTGCCGTTACAAAGATACGGTTTAGTGTATGAGCGTTATCAACAGTACTTTGCCGACGCCCTCGTCCTCGGAAGCCAACTGACGCTCTTGAAAAACCAAAACGGCGATGTCGAGTATGTCGTTGGTCACTATTATCCGAAAATCATTTCCGGCAATATCCGCAAATTATCCCCTGCCGATGCTGCAACCGTAGTCAACGACAATATCGGCGGAAACGGCCGAAGAAAAATCGATTTAATGATAAATCCCGAGTCAGGAACTTATTTCTACCGGATCGAAACGAGAAGAGCCGATAATCGGTGGTTTCACTGGGTCGATACCGAAAGCGGGAAGATATTGAACAGCTACGACGGCTTGATGCATGGAAGCGGTACCGGGGTTTTGGGCGATACCAAAGATTTGACAGCCCTAACCACTTTGAAAGCAAGTAGCTTTCAGCTAATCTCCACCGACGGCCGACAAACTACCTACGATGCGAGAAACCGGAACCGCTTACCCGGAAGTGTGGCGACCGACGAAGACGACCTTTGGATCACTGCCGGATCCACCTCGCCCGGCCAACCCGCCATGGTCGACGCGCAATATTATGCCAGGATCACCGATAACTATTATTTGAGTAAGCACGGTTTTAATTGGACCGATGCTTATCCGCAGGGCATGATTTCCTCCGCCCATCTCCAGCGTAATTACAACAATGCATACTGGAACGGGGAGCAAATGGCCTATGGCGACGGCGACGGCAACTCATTCATTGAATTCTCGGGAGACCTGGACGTTGTCGGCCATGAATTGAGCCATGGCGTCACCGAAGCTTTCGGCAACCTGATCTACCAGAACGAATCCGGTGCATTAAACGAGGCCTTCTCCGATATCATGGGTACCGCGATCGAATATTATTACGGAACGGGTAACTGGACCATTGGCGAGGACATCACCGTCGACAGTAACGGCATCCGCAACATGGCCGATCCCGGCGAGGACGGAGACCCGTCGCATTATGACGATCGCTATATCGGCACCTTCGATAACGGCGGGGTCCATATCAACAGCGGCATCGCCAATCATTGGTTTTATTTGCTGGTAAACGGCGGACAAAATGCCAATCCGGCGCGGGCCTCCGGAACCGATGTCCAGGGAGTCGGACTCGCCGCGGCAGAGCGGATCACATTCCTGGGTTTTACCGCGTTACCCGCGAATGCCGATTTCTGTGATGCCCGCGCATCAACCGTTGCTACGGCGGGAAGCAGTGCCGCGAACGTCGGAGCCGCCTGGAACGAGGTTGGGGTAGACGAGTCGTTATGCATTAACGAAAACCCAGGTGACGGACCAGCTCCGGTGATCTCAAATGTTTCGAGCTCAACAGCACAAGGACCCAAGTTTGTCATTTCATGGGATACCGATGTGCCTGCCGATAGCGAAGTTACGTTCACCTGCTGCGGTTCATATCATGACAGCGCTTTGGAAACAAACCATGCGATGAGTTTTACCGGTTCTAAAGGCGCAACATACGAATATTTTGTCAAGTCTACCGATGAAAACGGCAACTCCGCTACCGCCGGCCCTTTTATCCATAACAATTGACAAAAATCCAGCTACAGACGATAAGAAGCCGGATTATCCAGCCTCTTATCGTCGAAGCGAAGGGTTAGCGCAATAATCCTTTCAATCTCAACAACTGCGTTTCACCATTGGTACCGTCGACGCCGTCGTTGTCGTTGACGATCAGCACATCGCCGCTTTCGGTGAGCGTCATCCCTTCAATTTTTTCCAACACCATTCCGCCGGTGGCTTTCAATGCGGGCAACAAATCCGCCACCAATGTTTTATCAAGAACCGGAAAGCCCGCGCCGTCCTCCGG
>JBNLEI010000217.1:0-20777 GCA_050304855.1 Methylococcaceae bacterium | reverse complement strand
CGGGACCAGCATTTATGCTGTTATCCGGCGGCCTGGTGTTCGGCGCTGTTTTTATGGCCAGCGATATGGTGGCTTCACCGGTCACGCCTTTGGGCATTTTCATATTCGGATTGCTGGTCGGCTTTTTAACCGTCGTTATTCGTCTGTTCGGCGGCTTGACGGAAGCGGTTATGTACGCAATTTTATTCGGCAATGCGGCGACTCCGATCATCGAACTGTATACCCAGCCGCGGATTTACGGTGCCCGCGACAAGGACAATAAATCATGAGCGATCAACAGCCCTCCGTCCAAACTCTGCCATCCAGCGCTTCGCTGATCGTCACACTCGCCGTTGTCGCCATGCTGTCTGGTTTACTGGTAGTTTTGGTTTATGAATACACGAAACCGATTATTGCCGAAAATCAACGTATCGCTACCGAACGCGCGATATTTAAAGTGCTCCCGCAAGCGGTTACCCGTCTAACTTTCTCCGTTAAAGAAGGAAACCTGCACCTTAGCGACGACAAAGCGGACGGAGAATTAATTTATGCCGGTTACGACCGAGAGGGAAAACTTAGCGGAATCGCTCTTCCCGCCGCTGCTCAAGGATATCAGGATACTGTCAAACTGTTATACGGCTACAACCCTTTTACCGGTTGCATCACCGGTTTCGATGTCTTAAAAAGCACCGAAACACCAGGGTTCGGCACACAGATAGCGACTAATGCCGAATTTCTGGCCAATTTTGTTTGCCTGGAAGCGAAAGTGAATGACGAACTTAACGGCTTACTCAACGGGATCAAAACCGTTCGCCACGGCACAAAGCGGAATCCGTGGGAAATCGACGCCATCTCGGGCTCAACCATTACGTCGAACGCGGTCGGAAGGATGCTAAACCAAAGCGGGCAAACCTTGCATCCGATCATCGCTAAAAACTTGACCTTGCTAGAGCAGGCGGTAAACAACCCTAACGAATGAGGTGATTTATGGCTCATACCAACCCCAAAGACACACCATTAACACTGGAAGATTTTACCGCCGGTTTGTGGAAAGAAAACCCGGTATTCGTGATGATGTTGGGTTTATGCCCAACCTTAGCCGTCACCAACACCGTCGAGAACTCGCTGGGCATGGGAGCTGCGACCGTCTTCGTCCTGGTCTGCTCCAACGCGTTGGTCTCGGCGTTGAGAAACTTTATTCCCAAACAAGTACGCATCACGACCTATATCGTAATCATCGCTACCTTCGTCACCTTAGTGGATTATCTGATTCAAGCGGTCAGTTTGGATTTATATAACAAACTGGGAGCTTTCATTCAATTAATCGTGGTGAACTGCTTGATCCTAGGTCGGGCGGAAGCCTATGCATCGAAACACTCGTTCGGAAAATCGGTGGTCAGCGCCTTCGGTATGGGCTTGGGTTTTAGCTTGGCGCTAGTTATGTTGGGCAGCGTACGGGAACTGCTGGGCGCAGGCCAATTATTGGGTTATCAGGTGTTCAGCAGCCATTTTCAGCCTTGGGTGGTAATGATTCTTCCACCCGGCGGTTTTATCGTACTGGGTAGCTGGCTGTTGCTGATCAATTATGTCGAACAACGTAAAACCGGAAAATCGATAGCAGACGACACCGCCTCGCATTGTACGATTCCCCAACAAAATTGAAACGCGTAAGGTTCGGCCCCGGTCATCGCTAACCCGCTTTAAACAGTTCAAGGACATAATGGACCACTCCATTAACCCACTGAACCTAAATTAAGAGACATCATCATGAATCCAGAATCTCTCAGTTTTATTTTTCTCAGCGCTTTTCTGATCAACAACTTCGTTCTGGCCATGTTTCTCGGCCTATGTCCGTTCGTGGGAGTTTCCGCAAAACGCGACACCGCCTTCAACATGGGGCTGGCAACCACATTTGTGATGTTTGTCAGTTCCGTCTGCGCCTATGCCATCAATCTGGTTCTGACTCAATATAACCTGGAATTTCTTCGTCTGATCAGCTATATCGCCATCATCGCTTCATCCGTCCAATTGGTTGAAATGGTGCTTAAGAAATTCAGTCCGACATTATTCAGGGCGTTGGGAATTTTCTTACCGTTAATCACCACCAACTGTGCAATTTTAGGCGTTGCCCTTTTCCAAACTGCACGGGGTTATGATTTTCTGCAATCGGTCGCCTTCAGCCTGGGCGCCGGTGCAGGCTTCGCATTGGCAATCGTACTAATGGCCGGTATCCGCGAAAAGCTGGAATTATCTAACTTACCGAGCATTACCAAAGCGGCGGCTCTGAGTATGATGTTAGCCGGCATTTTATCGATGACTTTCATGGGCTTCGCTGGATTGGGCGGATCGGTTTCCTAAAAACCGAGGAACCTAGTGGGGAAATATCACTCTTATCAACAAAATGATTAATAAAGAGACGACATGATTAATTTTCTAATCGCAATGGCTGTTATTTTTTCCCTGATGTTGGGTTGGATACTGGTCCAACAAGCATCCCGAAAATTTGCCGCCCGTCATCCCGAGTTCGGCCCGGCTAAAGAAGAGGGACTGGGATGCGGTAAAAACTGCGGATGCCAGAACGGCGGTTGTGATCGCGAGCCGTGAGCCTCTTGGAACTTCGGATTAGCAGTTCGAGATAATCTCAAATTGCCACTGCCGAAATTGAAAAACCGGAAAATAAAATTAAGCCGCTTTCCGCGTATTTTCCCCGGAAAAAATATCGCTGCCGAGATTATCGACCACACGACCGAAGACCCCTGTGTCTTCGATGCCAACCGAATCGTTCGGAATATCGTTGTTCAATAAACCGATATTGGCAAATAAATCGGTAAATGCCTGCCGCGGCTCCGCCATCGTTTCCATAGCGGAACGCGCGTCAGCCAGAATCGCTTTGGCGCTGTTCAGAAAATCGCCCGCTTGCTGCAATAAATCGGCATTAACCGTTTGTTCTGGCATCGACGTTTGTTGATAAGCAGCGACTGCCTGTACCGACTTTTGCATGCTCAGATCCATTGAAAAACCGGCAATTTGCTCTCCGTTAAAACCGGCTTTCATCGCGTGCCGGATTGCCGCTTTTTCATTACCATGGAAAAAAGCATTACTGACTTTATGCATTTGTCGCATCAAGTCCTTTAGCGCGTCCTGTTCGTCCTGGTTTAAATCACCTTCAATACTAATATTGAATTCGCTGCTATAAGCATAACTTTGTGAAAACGCGTTCAACGACGCTCCTTGCTGCTTAACATCCAGGGCACTGCTGCTGGCCGCAGCGGATTGGCTGAAACTGACAGTGACAATATCGCCTTCCTGTGTTTCGATTTGAAGTTGACCGCTTCGCTCCGACTGCATGGCGACGCTCTGAAATGCCATTTCAGTGAGTTTGCCGACCGTCTCAGGCCCCCTGCCTGATTCCAACTGATCAAATCTTTCCATGGTCAATTGATAGGTTTCATCGACGTCGGCGGAAATCTGTCCTTGCAAAACACCGAAACTATCCAAAATATCCCGCGCCTCGGCAAATCCCTTTTCCAAACCTTCCCTTACTTGAGAGAAAAATTCACTATCGTCCGTGCCTTCCGGTTGTGACTGTTTAAATTGTCCATATGCCTGTTGGACCGATGACATAATCCTATCGGCGACCGTCTGAGGAGAGAAATCTTCACTGCTGATTTTTTGCAGATTGACACCTTCCTTCTGCAGAACTTTTTCAAGCTTACCAACGACATGGCGACCGACTAACTTTTGCGGCTCCATTTCCTGCATACGTTCGGATCGTTTGACATGCTCGCTGCCGTGCCCGTGAATCCGGTTTTTCCCAAAACCGTGCAGATCAAATCTTGGAAATGCCGATGGAAAATTGAATGTTGGATTTAACATTTGGGGCACCTTCATACTTGGTAGCGAGAAAAATTTTCATGAGACCAATCACATAATCGGCAATCTATAAAAATTCTTTAATCGTTTTTTTGAGCTATAACATTATTTATGGTTTAAAAATTTGTAGAATGTCTAAAATTTACATTGACTCATCCAGCTTAAGCATTGAAACGGACAATAGAACCGAACAAAAATAAACAAATGAACTCGCCGATCAAACAATTATGGATATTTTGGCCATTTCTAGCACACTCTTTCACGGCCCAAGCGAACGACCTGACTGAATTCAAAAACTTATCACTGGAACAGCTCAGCGAAACCAGCATTGAGCTGGCCTCAAAAAAAGAACAAAACCTAACCGAAGTCGCCTCGGCGGCTTATGTCATCACTCAAGAGGATATACGCCGTTCGGGGGCAACATCATTACCGGAGCTGTTTCGAGGCATTCCGGGTTTTAGCGTAGCCCAGGTGGATAGCAATAAATGGGGTGTTAGCTCTCGCGGATTCAATAATCTTTTTGCGAATAAAATGTTGGTTATGATTGACGGACGTAGTATTTACGATCCGTTATTCTCCGGCGTTTACTGGAACGATCACGATTTAATTTTTGAAGATATTAAAAAAATCGAGGTTATTCGCGGCCCCGGCGCCACGATTTGGGGATCCAATGCAGTGAACGGGGTTATCAACATCGTTACTCAATCGGCCAAAGACACACATGGCTTGCTCTCGCAAATCGGTACCGGAAGTCATGAAAAACTGATGGGTGCCATCCGCTACGGCAGTCAAATCGGAACCGACTTTCATTACCGCCTCTACAGCAAATACATGAATAAAGGCGACTTTGTCGACTTTTCGGGAAACGATGCATTCGACGAATGGGATATGGCCAGAGGCGGTTTCCGGGCCGATTGGCAAGCGACCCCTAAAGACCAACTCAGTTTTAAAGGCGAAGTCTTCGGCGGCGAACAAGGGGGATCACTTTCGGTCAGCAGCTTAGGTCAGGCCCCGGTATCCGACAACCTGACCAGCAAAGGCGGTTTTATACAGACTGGTTGGGTGCATCAAGTTGATCCACAACAAGAATTCAAATTCGATCTTTACTATAGCCATCTCTACAAAGACGCCATTATCTTGTCCCAAAAGCGCGATATTTTGAACCTGGACTTTCAACACCAGTTGAATATCTCCAGCGGTTTCGACGTAATCTGGGGACTAGGCTACCGCTTTGCCGCCGACGAATTGCAGCGCAAACTCAATCTGTCGTTTGATCCCGAAGAAAGGGATACGCATTTACTAAGCACTTTTGTGCAAACTGACTTAAGTTTTCTCGACGGTTTATTAAATATAACGTTAGGCTCCAAGTTAGAGCACAACGATTATTCGGGATTCGAAGTGCAACCCTCTATCCGAGGCCTGATTAATTTATCGGATGAACATAAAATCTGGGCTGCGGTTTCACGCGCTGTCAGAACCCCTTCTCGTGCCGACCACGATCTGAATTTGAATATCAACACTTCACCGAATACGATCCTGAATATCCAGGGCAACGATCATTTCGATGCCGAAGATCTGCTGGCTTACGAAATCGGCTACCGTTTTATTCCCGCCAATAATTTCAGTCTGGACATCAGTGGATTTTATAACGACTATAGCCACCTCGCTACCAACGAACCCCAAACGCCCTACTTTAGTAATGGCCAATTGATCATACCGGTCTTGATAGACAATAAAGCCGAAGGCGAAACTTACGGAGTGGAATTATCCAGTCAATGGCAAGTTTTTGAAAGTTGGCGTTTACAGGGAACCTACAGCTGGCTTGAAATGATGTTAAGGGGCGTAGGTTCTGCTGATAACTCGGCGGATCTACAGGAGCGCCGTTCACCCCATCATCAGTTCTCTCTCCACTCGTATCTTAATCTTCCTTACAACACCGAATTCGATTCGCATTGGTATTACGTGGACAACGTACCGGGCGATTTGGCGCCGTCTTATCACCGACTGGATTTAAGGCTGGGATGGCATCCGCTAAAATCGGTCGAACTTAGTTTTATTGCCCGCAATTTATTAGATCCGCAGCATCCGGAATCATCATCAAGACAAGACGGCGGCGTCAACAGCAGTCAAGTCGAACGTAGTTTTTACGCGCAGGCTAATTTCAGATTCTGATATGAAATTATCGTCACTCAATAAATATTGGTTTGCGGCGGTATTTTATCTATGTGTCGTTATGGGCATGTCCGGCCCTGTTTCAGCCGAGCCGGCTCTATCCGAAAATGAACTTAAAGCATTGTATCTTTTCAACTTTTCATTTTTTGTACAGTGGCCGGACTCCTGTACGAGCAATAGCGAATGCGATGCATTCAACTTTTGCGCAACGTCAAGCAATGAAGTGACGACGAAACTCAATTCTTTAATCGCAAACGAATCTTTCGGTTCGCAACCGGTAAATCTCCTCATCAGCCCAAAACCTGAGGTATACTCGAAATGTCATGTATTTTACATCGATCAAAGCAATGAATATCAACTACATACTTTGCTCGATCAACTCCGCCCTTTGCCCATTTTAACTGTTAGCGACATCGAACATTTCATTGTCAAAGGCGGAATGATTGGTTTTACCCGAACGCAAAAAAGAATCGTTCCCTCCATCAACAATTCGTTGGCGGTGGAACATGGCTTGAAAATCAGTTCCAAACTGTTAAAAATCGCCCATGAGGTCAGATAGGATGAATCGATTTATCTCATTCCGGTCGTTGGGCGGAAAAATCACTTTCATAACCGTATTGGTTACTTTTATTGCGTTATCGATCACCATTGCTACGATGCTGGCTTTTTCTTTCAAAAAAGAAAAGGAAGATTTGATTGGCAACTCGAATTCACTGGCTTTACTCATCGGTCAAAACTCCACCGCCGTAATCTTGTATCGAGATCATGATACGGCCAACGAAATCCTATCGACGCTTGAACCGATCAATAGCATAATCGGAGGCCGACTGCTGGACGCTAGCGACAAAATTCTGGCAGAGTATTACTCCAATCTAGAAAACAACACTCTTTTGGTCCGTCAACTCAAGCAACAGACCGAAAACAATCACCTATCCGTTTCCACTGATTTCCTGTCTCTTTACCGAAACACTATTTTTACAGTCATTAATCCAATTTATTTAAATGACAAGAAAATCGGTTCGATTCAGCTGTATATCGGGTTATCGGCATTCAAAAAACAAATCGTTTATGACTCGGCGATCGGCATTACGGTATTGTTTCTCGCCACGATACTGGCTTTTTTTGTCACGATTAAACTGAAACGATCCATTCTCGATCCGATTAACGATCTGAATAAGACGACCCATCAAATTGTCACTTCTGCGGATTTCAGTTTACGCGTCCAAAAAACAACGGATGACGAAATCGGTGTGTTTACAGACAGTTTCAACAAAATGTTAAATGAAATTGAAATACGCGATGCGGGTCTTGAGCAAGCGGTTGATCAATTAACTACTGCCAAAAGCGTCGCAGAAAAAGCCAGTCAGGCGAAATCGGCTTTTTTATCCCGGATGAGCCACGAGTTGAGGACTCCGATGAACGCCATTCTCGGTTTTTCTCAATTACTCGATACGGACGATTTAACCGAAGATCAACATGAAAGCGTTACCGAAATTCTCAATGCGGGCTATCACCTACTAGAACTGATCAATCAGGTGCTAGAGCTTTCCAAAATCGAATCCGGAAAACTGGGCCTGGACATTAGGCCCATTCCCATTAATAAAGTCCTTCATCACTGTCTGCCAATGATCCAGACGCAGGCCGAGAAACGACAAATTGCTTTGCACAATCAGGTAACCGCCATCGAATGTCAGGTTCATGCCGACTTTACCGCGTTAAAGCAGATTCTGATCAATTTGCTATCCAATGCGGTGAAATACAATAACGAAAAAGGAACCATCGCCCTTTCTTGTCAACGTTCTGGCAATGGTTTTTTACGCATCAACATTGTCGATACCGGACAGGGCATTGCACCGGAAAATCTATCCAAAATTTTTGTGCCTTTCGACCGTTTGGGTAAGGAAAACGAGGGAATCGAAGGAACCGGCATCGGTCTTGCCATCAGCAAAAAACTGATTCAGGAAATGAACGGCAATATCGGTGTGGAAAGCAAAATAAACCACGGCAGCTGTTTTTGGATCGAGCTGCCTTTAGTCGATTCTTCCGTCCCTGAAAAGACGCTTTCAGCAAGTGAAATCGAGTCCGTCTCCGGTTTTATCGATCAAGCCTGATATATTGCCGCCGCGATATTGGCGAACGGCTGATTCGATTACTGCAGTGAGACCCTGCACCACCTTAAAATTTGTAACCTCTTCAGGCATCACCCAACATGCCTCACTGACATCACTTTGCGCCACCGGATCTTTAGAAGTCTCACAACATTCGGCCAAAAAATCGATTATAACGTAGTGAAAACCTTCCAACCTTCGCTCCACCACTGCGATAATATTTTTAACGTCAACTTGCAGACCTGTTTCTTCTTCAACCTCTCTCCTACACGTCTGTATTAATGTTTCCCCGGCTTCCTGTTTCCCGCCCGGAATTGACCAGAATCCGTTGGCAGGAGCCGTACCACGCTTAATCAACAGAATTCGACCTTTTCGGTCGACCACCACTGCACCAACCCCGATAGCCGGTAAAGGTTCCTCTTGCTTACTTTGTTTCATGATCTATCATTGAATTATTGCCGACTTATTATAGTCATATTGAATTAGTTTTATCGCAGATGAAAATTCGACACTTTTCGAATTGGGCAGCGCGATATTCGGAAATAATATGAGTAGTCGGATTGCCATCTGCGAGCGTCTCTAGCCGGATCGATCTGCAATTATAAATATATTTATTATCAACAGAGGGGGAACTCCTATGAAAACATCCATAATAAAACAACTTATTGTTTTCATTGTTTTACTTCTTTTGTTCGGCAACCATGTCAATGCAGCCGACATTAAAGCCGGAAAAGATAAAGCGGCCATGTGCACAGGGTGCCACGGCCCTGAAGGCGTTAGTTCGAATCCAATGTTTCCGATGTTAGCTGGTCAAAACAGCACCTATATCGAAAATCAACTCAAAGCGTTCCAATCCGGAGCCCGCAACGGCCCAGTGATGAAGAACATGGCTTCCAGTCTCAGCAAAGAAGACATTGCCAACGTGGCCGCTTACTTTGCAAGCTTACCGACAAAAAGCGCTGGCGGTAATGCCGAGTTAGCTGAGCAGGGAAAAAATAAAACAGCGATGTGTATGGGCTGTCACGGCAATAATGCGCAAGGACGCGGCCAGTTTCCCCGACTGGCGGGGCAACATCCTCAGTACCTTTCCAAGCAGTTGACCGCATTCAAAACCGGTGAACGCAAAGGCGGACCGATGGGAGCGATTGCTAAAAATTTATCGGAACAGGACATTAAAGCCATCAGTGCATACTTGGGATCTTTATAAATTACTTTTGAATTCAGCCTCCATTAAGCGAGCCGGAATAAACTCAACAGCGAAAGCTTTAACTTAACTTTTATTAATTTAGGAACAGCTATGATCAGTAAATTATTCTTTGTCCCATTAGCGATATTAGCGCTAGCCGTTTCGACACCGTTATTGGCGAAAGGCAAACCGCAAGACAAGGGACCGGATGCCCGCTGGATCAACAGTAACAAACAATCGGACGACTTTAGTACTCGCGGACGCGAACGAGCTGAAGAGCGCCATGAATTGAAAAAGCAAAAGGAATACAGCAAGAAATATAAAGAGAAAAAGCAAAAATACCATAAGGACGCTAAACGCCGCGGTAAAGAATTCGATGACCGCGAAGAGCGCTACGAACGCCGTTACGATGAACGCCGCAAACACTATAACGATGAGCAAGATCGTTACAGACGTCAGTACGAAGAGGAACGTAACGGTATGGACCGCCGCGAATACCGCCGGTACGACGAACGCACTTATCAGCAACAGAATCCGGTCGACACCATCATCGACAGAAACGTCAACGACGCCAAGTCCGTTGTCGATGAAATGCATCGCCGTGCCATCGAAGGTATCGACAACAAAACCCGTGAATTCACCGGCACAGATTCTAATCGCCGATAACTTCTCAGTAAATTATTGTTTCACTTTGCTCCTCTAGACAAGGATGTCATTTTTTCACTAGGCGGTAACTCCGCCTTTTTTTATTGTTCTGTCACAAATTTCCGGTAAATGCATTATTATAGGCGGCTGATAAAAAGCATATAACGCCTTAATAACAATAATGAATAAAACCGCAGAACCTTATTCAGATCGAAGTTTTTCGCTCATTTTTCTTTTTGCCGGGACTTTGTTTATCAGTGCCACACTGATGTTCGTCGTTCAACCCATGTTCGGCAAAATACTGTTACCGTTGCTAGGTGGCACACCAGCCGTTTGGAATACCTGTATGGTGTTTTACCAAATGGTGTTATTCCTCGGTTATCTATACGCCCATTTTCTAAGTAGACGGCAAGAAAATCATCGCCAGATACTGGTGCATGCCATTGTTTTGCTGATCAGTTTCACCGCACTCCCGTTAGCCTTACCCGAAGGCGCCACGCCGCCAACCGAGAGCAACCCGACCCTCTGGTTGATCTGGACTCTGCTAATAGCCATCGGCCTGCCTTTTTTTGTGGTTTCAAGTACCGCCCCTTTACTGCAGAAATGGTTTTCCGGCGTCGGTCATCACACCAGTCATGACCCCTATTACCTCTATGCCGCTAGCAATGCCGGAAGCTTGCTGTCGCTTTTGAGTTACCCTTTTATTATCGAACCCAATATCGGCTTGACCGAGCAGCGTATGCTGTGGAGTGCCGGTTATGTTTTACTTGCATTGTTAATCGGCGTCTGCGGCTTTGTCCTGTGGCGCAGTCACCAGCAGATAAATCAGTCCACGGGAACACCAAAAGACACTATTGCACCCGAACTACCCATCAGCACCAAACTGCACTGGATGGTTTTGGCATTCGTACCGTCCAGCCTGTTACTCGGTCTAACCAATTTCATCAGTACCGATATCGCTTCGGTCCCTCTGTTATGGATCATTCCTTTAACTTTGTACCTGCTGTCTTTCGTTTTGGTCTTTTCCAAATGGGCGGCCAAAATCCATCCCCTCATGGTGGCTCTGCAACCGGCTGTATTACTCCCGTTTATTGCCTATTCTTTCATCAACCCGGCAGTGCTACCCTAC
This sequence comes from Methylococcaceae bacterium, assembly GCA_050304855.1. Lineage (GTDB taxonomy): Bacteria > Pseudomonadota > Gammaproteobacteria > Methylococcales > Methylomonadaceae > Methylomarinum. The sequence goes on along the minus strand of JBNLEI010000217.1, from coordinate 9,685 downwards.
TGGCTAGACTTGATTTTGCATTTGCTGGCCTTTTTTCTGGCGATTATGGTCTGTCACGGCGAACTGGCAAAAATACGTCCGCACACTCACCATCTGACCGATTTTTATCTGATTATGTCGTTTGCCGGCATGCTTGGCGGTATGTTCAATACGTTTATCGCGCCGTTTATTTTCAATGCTGTCTATGAATACCCGCTGATGATTGTTGCTGCTTTATTATTGCGCCCGGGTTTTTTCCAGCAAAAATGGACGCGCCAAGCCCTATTTCCAGGGGTTATATTGGTTTCCGGTCTGGCAATTTACGCCCTAACCGACAACTTGGCAGAGTATCTTGATAGCATCGGTGTCATCCTGATTATGTTAGCCGGCTTGACGTATTCATTCCGTTCGCGCCCTATCAGCTTGGCGCTGCTGACCGGCATAATTCTGTTTTTCACTGGCGGTCTGCATAATTTGCTTTCCAACACGCTTTATCAGGAGCGCAGTTTCTTTGGCGTATTTTCGGTCCGCGAAGGTGTATTGACCGATGAAGACGGTCGTCCGGAAAAATATCACGAGCTATTTCACGGAACCACAAAGCATGGAGCGCAAAGGCTGATCGCAAGAGAATTGACCACTCCTCTGACGTATTACAGCAAGCCCGGACCGATGGGGCAATTGTTCAAGATTTTTGACGATCAAAACGAAAACTGGATAATCGGATCAGTCGGTCTCGGAGCCGGAGCATTGGCTTGTTACGGCAAACCACAACAACACTGGTTTTTTTATGAAATTGATCCTCTGGTCATTAAAATTGCAGAAAATCCGGATTACTTCAGCTATCTGAAACGGTGTACCCACAATGCCAAGATGATTGTCGGCGACGCCCGCTTATCACTGAATGCCGAACCGGACAATAAGTTCGATTTGCTGATTCTGGACGCCTTCAGTTCCGATTCGGTACCGACTCATCTTCTAACGCGCGAAGCAATGCGATTATATTTTGCTAAACTGAAAACCAACGGTTTACTGGCTTTTCATATCACCAATCGCCACTTGGCACTAAAAAAGGTCTTAGCCGATCATGCCGAGCATTTAAAACTTGCTGCGCTGATTCAAGAATTCAAACCGCCTCAGCCAATCCCATTAGTCGTTGCGACCGACTGGGTAGTGATGGCCAGAACGGAAGAACAATTGCTTCCGCTGCAGCAAAGCCGTTTGGGAAACTGGCAGAAACTACCCTTATATTTTGACATGAAGCCATGGACCGATGACTTCACCAACATAATTGGAATCTGGAAATAATAATGACTATCACTATTCAGGAACTCGCCCAACTGTGTGATGCCCGCCCTCAAGGCGGCAATCCATCTGTGTCCATCCATTCCGCCGCCGACATCATGTCGGCCGAAATCAACCAAGTCACGGTACTCAGCGATGGCAAATACAAACAGTATCTGAAAGATTCCAAAGCGTCAGCCTGTTTTATTTCTGCCGACTTTGCCGTCGATCAAGTCCCGAATGAGCTAACGTTGCTGATCTGTGACGACCCAGAGATCAGCTTTATTCGTGCCGTCAGCGTACTTCATCCGACAGAGGAAAGCGACAAACAGATTTCCCCGCAAGCAGTGATCGCCGATAGTGCGGCATTGGGAAACGACATCAGTATAGGACCATTCTCGACAGTTGGCAGCCATTGCACTATTGGGGACGGCTCGGATATCTATGCCAGTGTCCATATCGGCAACCATGTCACTATCGGAAAAAACTGCAGGCTTTATCCCAATGTCGTTATTTATGACAATACGAGCATCGGTGATAACGTGATTATTCATTCTGGAGCCATTATTGCAGCCGACGGCTTCGGTTACAAATATCGCGACAACCAACACATCAAAGTCCCCCATGTCGGTAATGTGATAATTGCCGACAATGTCGAAATCGGCGCGAATACCTGTATCGATCGTGGTGCACTGGGTTCGACCACCATCGGCTCCGGCAGTAAAATCGATAATCTGGTCCAATTAGGCCACAACAACAAAGTCGGCAGAAACGTGATCATCTGCGGCCAGTCGGGTATCTCAGGCTCTTGTACCATTGAGGACGGCGCTATTCTAGCCGGCAGTTCCGGTATCGCCGACCACGTTAAAATTGGCCAACAAGCCGTCGTCATGGCTCGTTCCGGAGTCTCTCAGGATATCAAAGCAGGCACGCAGGTTTGGGGCAGTCCGGCCAAGGATAGAAAAACTGCCTGGAAAGAACTGGCGGCCTTAAGCAAACTACCGGAATTATTGAAAAAATTCAAGGAACTGCAAGAGCGAGTCGCAAAACTCGAAAAATAAACGACGGATCAGGCACAAAGCAGCGTCGGCGAGTTCTAAAGTCTACGGCGACGCTGCACGATGAGGTTTTACTGAAGATTCCGGTTATCGTCGTATTTCGTTTCCAAGGAACGAACCGACTGCCGCACCTAAACCGGTTGCCAACGGATCTCCCCGACCGACTTCATAGCCTATGGCGCTGCCAAAAGCTCCGCCCAACAGGCCTTCCACCGACCTTCTATCGTAGCGGTTCGGATAACCCCGATAATCATACCCCCCCCTGTAATAAACCGGCGGCGGAGGCGGAGGAAGGTATCTGACCGTCTCTCTATAATAAACTCTTTCAACCGGACGATACCGCGGATAGTGCCGATAATGATGATGGTGGTGGTGACTATGTTTGTTATGTCCGTAGGCGTATCCGCGTCCCGGATGACCATGACCGCCTGAAGCGGCCGCCGGCATTGCAAACAGGAATGCCAAAACAATGGTGGATAACATTTTAAACATCGCTTTTCTCCCAAGTTGGAAAACATCTTAGACAGATAATTTCACTCGCATTATCTTGAACAAGATTTGATGCTTATTGTCCACGGCGTCGCTTAATCGGAGCTTAATGGCGACAACTTAAAGCTCGACTGCTGATCAGTCACCTTGATGTCGTTCCTTGATTTCACGGGTATAGTCTTCCAACTCTTTAACGTCATGCAGGAATTGCCAGGAGCGTAACGACTCTTTAATCAACCACCCGTTTCCTTCAGGGATCATTTCGTACCCGAAACCGTTTAAAACGTCATGGCATTCTTGTACCCGATTTTGTATATCCAGAGGTATTTGGAGCGAAGGATGAAAAGGATAAAACCACATCTGATAAAGACTGACGACGATTTGAATTGCCATCGACAGGCCGAGAAGTCCTCCTGAAATTACCACGACATAGGCAAACCAAGGAATGAGTGTGGTGATATACCAGGAGATGATATCGATCACCATCGCAACAAAAGGTATCGCTACGATCACCCTTTTCAACACCGGGTCAACTTCAGTCAAGATAAAAATTTTGCCGGTAAAAAACAAAATAAAAGCGATGCCGAATAAATGGATATGCGAAACTTTAACCAAAGCAGGCAACGAAGCACCATTGGCATCTGCCACTTCCAAAACAGCCTGATAACTACTTAGATCGGGGATAGCTTCATTATTTGCGGGCGAATGACATTTTAAACAGTCGCGTTTTATAATCGGCGCGACTTTATCTTCAAATTCATCCCGATCTTTTCCATCCTGCAGCCATTTTAAAATCACCAGTTTGTCGGCCTTGGTCCTTAAGTTCGATTCCATCGGACCATTTATCGCAGCCCCTAACCGACTGTGGTCATGCGAACCGTAGTAGGCAATCATTACGTCATCGATCGACAATCCCGGCTGTCCGTCGCGGCTACTATGCGAGAAGTACAAATGCGTCAACGCAAATAGATAGCCTAAGCCAATAGTCAACAGAAATAACGTGTCCAGAATACGTTCACTGGTAGAGATGTCGCGAAAACGACGGTAACGGGTAGCCATGTAAATCTTCCCCTTGCAATAATATATCAAGCAAGTTTATCGACCATACCGAATAACTCAAGTAATCCGGGTGATATCTTACTGAGGACCAGCCATATTCAGCACGGAACAAAGCTCTTAAACGAAAATATTATAGGAACGACCGTTTTTCTATGGAAAAGTAGAGACTATGAACCGGTATTCTGAAGCAAAGTATCGCCGACTTTCCATTTCTTACGTTGTTGGCGCATATTTTCGCGGACGATGAATCGGTACATTTCCTCTACCGAACTTTTGCCATATATTCTTTCCAGACGGCGTACGGTAAAGTGTGCTTTCGCCATTTGCTGATAATGCTGCATAAATAACAGATTGACCGATGCGCCACCTAACGCGCCAATGGCAGGTAAGCTCTGAGCAGCCAGCTTTTCCGAAACCGGTATACTAAATCGCGCTGCAACGGCATTGACCATTTTAACCAGTGCCGGCGCACCTTCTTTCGAAAAACCGTGCACCGCTATATGGTTAGCGGTATCGCCGATGGCTTTGCTGAGGAACGAGCGTACGGCGTAATAACTGGTATCGGCACTTTCCTGATTATTGTGAGAACCGCCGCTGAGTGCAAAAACCGTTAAGCAGGCCATTTTAGCGTCCTGATCGGCCAAATTTTCGCCGTGACTTCGCGCGATATCAGCAATCGAGCGTAGCATCAAGGTAGCGGAAATCGGCAGTTCAACCGCCAACGCGGCAATGCCGAACGACCCGCCGACCGCCCCGCTGACGCCGGCCAGAAGCTTATGAGTCTTGTTAAGCGGTTTTCTCGACACCGGCTTTAACGAATATAAGGCGCCGTCAAGCGCTTTTTGCAAAGCCGTCCGAGTAATGCGAGACACCACGGTAGACCAATGACCAGGCAACGCCGCCAAAGCTTTCTCGATAGGCATCCCCACTAGGTGGCTGATACGGGCAGCCAGGTTTGTCGACTCCAAGCGCTGCGCCGCATTTGCCAGCTCGACAAGATCGGCCTGCTGCATCGATCACCCCCCCTGAATATTACTCATCATTGCATTAATATATTCGATCATTTCTCCGAGGAAAACAATGGCACTATCGATTTGCTCTTTTAATGCGTGGAGAAAATTACGATGTTTGAAATCTTCTTCGGTATAAAAACTGAGACCGCTATAAACGGTATTCAATCCCATAAAAATCATGATCAACGCGGCCGATTTCAGCATTATGCCCCGCACTGTCGCCCCCAGCTTGCCGAATGCCACGCTTACCAGCAGCATGGTCGGCAACGTTCCCGCACCAAACGCCAACATTAAGGCTCCGCCTTCAACCACGGTGACAGCCGAAGTCGCCTTTACCGCCATCGCAAAAGTTAACGGACATGGCATCAGGCCGTTCAAAAAACCGGCAATCGCCGCGCCCAATACCGGCCCTTTGTGGCGCGCTGTCGCATAACCTTTACGTAAGACATTCATCGGAATTAACCGGAACGAGCCCTGCCAGGGAATCAAACCCAGAATCCCGAAAGCCAGAATAATCACGACAAGACCGATCACCATTTGCAGAATACTCTGGATTTTACCGAACATGCCGCTGGAGACGAGCACAAACCCCAATGAAGCCGCTGCAATACCGATGAGCGTATAAACGAAAATACGGGTCAATTGATAAGCGAAATAAGGCAAATAGGAGCGCTCTTTGCCTGCATTCATAAAATACCCGGAAACCAAAGCACCGCACATCCCCAAACAATGGCCGCTTCCCAGAACGCCAGCGACAAAAGCCAATGTGTAATCAAAACCGGCGGCCGCCGCCATATCGTGCATCGCGTGCATATCGTGCGTAGAGTGATCCATTAAGCGACCTATTTTTTACTTAATCTTAAGGAGTTGATAATAACCGAAACGGAGCTTAACGCCATCGCTGCGGACGCCACCATCGGATTCAAGCGTCCCATCGCCGCTACCGGTATCGCGACCGTGTTATAACCGAATGCCCAGAACAGGTTCTGCTTAATGATGTTGATAGTATCGGCGCTTAATGCGATCGTGTCGGTGACTCTGGAGATGTCACCCTGCACTAAGATCAAATCGGCCGATTCGATGGCTATGTCGGTGCCGCTGCCGATGGCGAAACCTACGTCAGCCGCAGCAAGCGCCGGCGCATCGTTAATACCGTCACCGATCATCCCAACCTTTTTGCCTTCGTCTTGCAACTGACGAATAATCGCCAACTTTTCGTCCGGTTTGGCATTGGCTACAACATGGTCAATACCGACTTTGGCGGCAATATGATGTGCTGTTTTTTCGGTATCACCGGTGACCATCAACGTATCCACACCCATTTTATGAAGCCGCCTGATCGCTGCGGCCGCTTCCTCGCGCGGTTTGTCGGCAATCCCGAACACCGCCGCTTGCTTGTTGTTAATCGCCATATATACCGGCGTCTTCCCCTGTTCGGAAAAATGTCCCGCCTGCTCCAGCAACCCGCTTACTTCGATATCACAGTCGTCCATCCAGGCTTTATTACCTAATAGCAGTTTTTTGCCTTCCACCTCCGCTTCGATTCCGCGGCCGGTTTCACTGTAAAAATGAGTGCAATCCTTGATTTCGACAGAACGTTCGCGCGCGTAATCGACGATGGCTCTAGCCAGAAAATGCTCTGAATTATGTTCAGCCGAGGCGGCCAGCATAATCAGCTTTTCTTCGCTTAACCGGGATTTTTTCAAAAAATCGCTGACTCTGGGTTTTCCTTCGGTGATCGTGCCAGTTTTATCGAAAACAATGCTATTGAGCTTGGTTGCCACTTCGAGACTTTCGCCGTTGCGTATATAGACACCTTTCTTTGCCGCTTGGCCGGTACCGACCATGATCGCTGCGGGTGTCGCCAGTCCCAGTGCGCAAGGACAAGCGATCAGCAGCACGCTAATCGCGTTGCCGAAAGCATGGGCAAACGGCACACCGGCGAGAGCCCAACCGGCAAAAGTCATCCCCGATACAACCATTACCGACGGCACAAATACTGCGGAAATTTTGTCCACTTGTTTCTGAATCGGCAACTTAGCCGCTTGAGCCTGATCCACCATATGTACAATTCCGGCTAGCACCGTATCCATGCCCACCGCTGTCGCTTTGACTTGCAACACACCGTTACCATTGACGCAACCACCGATAACCCGATGACCGGTTTCTTTTACCACCGGCATGCTTTCTCCTGTCACCATCGCCTCATCGACGGTGGAAACACCGAAAATCACAATACCGTCAGTAGGAATTTTTTCTCCCGGCCGAATCAACAGCAAATCGTCGACTTGCACATCGTCTACATCGACAACAACTTCTGCGCCATCTCGGAGTAACGTCGCAGTTTGCGGCTGTAAATCGACCAACTTACGGATCGCCTCGCCTGCCTTGCCTCGGGCTCTTTCCTCCAGATAGCGCCCTAAAAGAACAAAAGTAATAATCGCTGACGCGGCTTCGAAATAAATATGTCCTTTGCGCCGAAACAAGGCTGGCAGGCTATATCCATAAGCTGACCCGACTCCCAGTGCAATCAGAGAGTCCATATTAGCCGCTCGTTGTTTAGCCAGTAACGCCGCCTTCACGAAAAACTGCTTACCGGTACCGAACACCACCGGAGTCGTTAACAGAAACTGCAACCAATGCGCCCAACGCGAACGGTTCATCGACATCGCCACAGCAACGACGGGCAAACTAAGTAACCCTGCCCAGATAAAACGTTTTCGCGCAACCTCGATGCGTTGTTGTTCTTTGATAATTAAATTTTTGCGCTGAGAAAGCGTATCCATCGAAAAAGCGCCGTAACCCAAATTTTCTACTCTACGCACTACATCTTCTTTGCCGAGCCGCCCGCGCACCACTACGGTTTCGGTGGCAAAATTAACACTCGCCGATTTGACACGTTCGTCACGATTCAGCACCATTTCGATCAATAAAGCGCAAGAGGCGCAACTCATACCCTCCACGGCAAGATCGATCTCCTGAATAGGGCCGTCGAGAACTTGCTTTTCCGTTCTAACCGGTTCGGATTTTTTTCGAGCAATATTACCCAACACCGCATCCAATAAAATCACCAAGTTTTTTTTCGGCAACCGATCAGCATCGAATTCAATGACCACCGAACCGATACCGAATACCGATCGGACTTTTTTAATTTCAGGACGCTTTTTCAGCAAGATTTCAAAAACATACCCTCGCTCGGGATCGTTTTTTAAAATAGGTGAGACAATCCGAACGCGTCTTTTTAGTTCATGAACAAGACGAAAATTTTTAGGTGCGGATGGGATTGTATCCATACTCATATCAATTGACTGAAATAAAAAAATTCCCAACGCGGGAACAAAATATTTTTGAAATTATTTTTTCGGCTTTCTCGAACGGATCAGCAAATAAAACATATAGAAAACCGCCATCCATTCATAACGGTGAACGATCGGCCTGGGAATCCATTCCTGAGTGATCCGAGTCCAGTGTATTTTGATCAAGTAAAGTACCAATACATCGTTGAGAAAATCAATAATGGCTTTTTCCGGGTCTTTTACCAACGCTTTCGGCTTTTTCAGTCCGAGTTTGGTAATAACCTTAGCCGCCTGGATGGTTTCTTTGGTTTCACCGTACTTTTCGCTGGCCCAACGGGAAAATCTCGACTCTTTGAATTTTTGCTGGAGCTGGCTTTTTAATGTGACTTCGGTTTCACGCTCAATCTTACGTTCAAACCACCCTTGACGTTCGAGCTCGGAAATAATTCGGTGAAGTTGGCGAGCAAGTATTACAAAATCGCAAACGGTTTCATGGTAGCGAATTGACAGCTTTCTCTGACGCCTAAACAACTTAACATCGTAAACGCCATCAATTGATGCGATTTCATCGGTTAATTTTTGCGCCGCCAAAGTACCTGAAAACGGTTCCGGTAATTGAAAACGAACATGTCCGTCAACCCGATAACGAACGAAAATCTGTTTCTGGAGAGACATAAAGAAAAAAACCTATACGATAAACGGAAAACGGGCGATACCTGAAAGGGATCGCCCGTCCTTTGCTATTCCATTTGACTATTATAATCGTGAATATTCATGACACGACATAAGAGAGATTAGCCTTCTTCTTTACTCTCAGCCACGATATCTTCCAAATTTTCTTTTTGATTCAAAACAAAATCCTTACCGGCATCCATCGCGCGGGTCGTACTGGAGATAATTTCCTTTCTATATTTGTAGATAAAATACCCTGCTACAACCCCCAATCCGAACACCAACACCGGGTGCTTTGAAATTTTGCTCATTAGCTTACCTCCGGTATTAACCGTCGCGGATGCCATAGTGCCAGCGGCAATTTGCTTTCCCATTGAATGACTGCCATGATGAGCATGTTGACCATGATTCATCATTTCATGTTTCATTTCATTCATTGCGTGACTGCCGTGTGAGTGCTTCATACTTTTTTCCTTGTTGCTAAATTGTAATGTCTGTCGCAGATTAGAAGATACACCCGACCTATCTAAAAATCAATCGGAATTCGGAATGAAGCGAAGTCCGGTTAAACCGCTATGACTATCATGAATCATCAGATAAGTTTTCTGCATTTTCTTCAACAATATCTTCTTCATGCAGCATTTGATAAATACCTTTGCAGCCTTCGCAACAAAAAGATTTATCTCCCTCTGTGGTTTTTAATTGAAAACCCGGAACTTCGATCGCTAAACCGCATAAATCGCAAACACCTTTTTCGTCACTCATGGTCGCTCTAAATCACTTTTCACAAAGCAATCATTATAAAGCAAATTTCCAGCCTATCATCAAGCTAATGGTA
>JBNLEI010000216.1:0-6140 GCA_050304855.1 Methylococcaceae bacterium | reverse complement strand
TTCTTGCCGTCGGGACAGCTTGAAATTTGAATGCTATATACCACCTGACCTAAAAACAATCCACTGTTTTCTGAGCGGGCATTCAAAACATAATCAATCGCAAGACCGTATAGCGGAAACCGGCAGACGTTCCGTCAAGTTAACCCGATGCGTTATTGAAATATCAGAAACTACTGGCGGATCACTCTTCGGGGATGCGCCCGCGATGTTAAAGTGTCAACACTCGGTTAAGCCAGCGCATGTGCAAGCAAGGTCGTTCCGATCCAGAGAAAACCGATCGTGGTCACGGCAAAGCTGATCGCCGTGTATACCTTCCATTTCAGTTTGCCCCAAAATTCCGGGTCGAACGCGGCAATGACGAATACGGACGGATTGGCGAAGCCGCCGAGCGCCACGCACCAGCAGGCCACGACCGGCAATTCGATACCCACTCCGTAGAAGCCCAGATTGAATAGCGCCATCAGCGCATAGTCGATATGCGCCCTGATCATGGTGTTATAGTCGACCAAAAATTTCCCGTCGATGCCTTCGATCGGAAACCAGCGGGCAAAAGTCATCAGCCATGCGGAGGCGACCAACGCCAGAATGCAGGCAACCGCGCCTATCAACAATATTTCCATTAACTCGTACCCTTATAAAAATTTAAAAAGGCACTAGTAAAACACAGATTGCCGGAATGATGTATAGGAGGAAAGAACATCCGGCTATAACGACTTAGCGAACGATGCTGTTCCTGCCCCGCCCGGCCGAACAGTTAGAAACGTCCCGTCACATCGGCAGCAAATGACCGTCACTCCGGCGGTACGTTTAACATCCCGCGTATCCGACTGGAAAAATCCGGCGCCTGATCGGCCGCTTGAGCCAGATTATTGATATGCGCCTGTTTTTGAAGCTCGGAAAAAGATAACTGATTATCAAGACGCTTTTCGTCGTACAGATAATCCGGCAGATAGCCGCTTACTATGATTTTCCAGGAGAACGGCAAATGTTCTGGGTTGATCTTCGTCAGAAACCAGATCGCGGTGGTGCAGTTATCGAATAACGTGTTGTAGAACTCAGGTTTTTCATTCAGATCGTTAATCTGATTCATGTAGGCGCGGAACAAACGACGCGCGTTTTCCAACGGACCCTGAAGGCGATATAGATAAACCTGTTCGGGCGGATTCTTGCGATAATTGGTTCGCAAACGAATCACGTCGCGTTCGTCGGCGACGAAATAAATTAGTTCATACTGGCGAAAAAAACCCTTGATGGTGGAATACCCTTCTCCCTCTTCCTTGCGCGCTTCGATAGAGAAGGCCAGATGATCGTTGCCGCCGAAATCGAAACTGATGATGGTGTGGGCAATGGCAGGACCCATCCAGTAAACGGAAAAGAGGTCGACGCCTTCTAGTTTATTCAAATCGAAGGTTTTCGTGTAATAACCCGGCCGGTAATCAAATTCGCTTTGATAATCGAAGTTGCGAATGTTGTGCACGGTCACCTTGTCTCCGTCAATGGTGGCATAGGCCAGCTTTTCGGCATCGGCCTGCCATATCCTGTCGTTTGACGGTTCGATGTTCAGCCACCAAACCAGAACGCCGGCAAAAGTCGTGGTATACACAGCCAGGAAAATTTTGCGCCATCGTGTAAAAGCGAGGCTGCCCAAGGTAAGCAGGCTCAGTATTGCGAAAGTTGCCGCTAAAATTAATTGGATCTTCTCTGTTGAAGAATCGCCGAAATACAGGGCGCAAGTTGCCCAACCGGCCGCTGCTAAAATGAGCAGAATTGTCATGCCCCATTTGATGAATTTCATTGGCTGTCCTCTCCTTCATGGTCGAATAGCCCTTGCCGTTAATAGCTTAACCGGGAGTACTCGCGATTGGTTACGTAAATTTTAAACCGATCGGTTTCGGATAGAGCAACTAAATGAGCCCATCTTCTATTCAGGCTCGCCTTTCGTCAAGGCGGGGTTCCGGCCCCATTTGCAGAGAGGAGAAAAACTCATCATATGCCAGTTCTCTGCATACGACGATTTAGAAATTTTCTTATCGAAACCTCATGTTCTTCAGCTTCAGTACAAGCAATATGCAGCAACTTCTGGACTACTGGACAGACAGTCGTTGTATCAGCCTGTCCCTGAAACGGGAGATGAAATCAAAAGTCTTCGCCAAAACTGTATTGCCAGGCTATGCCTGCTGTTTCAAAATCGCTGCCGGTGCGTACGGAAACGCCTGTGCTGTAAAAAAGCTTGAGGGAGTTATGTCGATTCACCGGTAATGACAAAGTGGCGCCGACACGAGAGTTTTCCAAACTATCGTTATCTTTTTCACCATCCACCCGAGTTTGGCCGCCCGTATAAAAAGTGGCGTCGGCGGCGGCCCAGATATTGTGTCCAAAGTTATAAATTAAATGTCCCTGAACGGAGTAAATCGGATCTTGCGAACGGATTTTCCCGTCTAAAAAATCCTCGTTGTCGGTGAAAAATCTGACGCCGCCGGCCAACTCGAGCGTAACCTGTCCCATGCGTTTGGAAATACCGAGCTCCGGTTTGACCGACCAGCGGTTGGTGCCGAGATTGAGCAGCTTGTCGGCGTCATACTGGCCGCCGGGAACTGTCACATCAAGACTGGCGCCGATGATGGTATTCTGACGGTAACTTGCGAATTCTTTCAGTGAAAGCGCGGGAGCGCCAAAAAAATTGAAGGAAAAATTGAATCTGGGATCGGCAAGGCCGGATACCTTTCGATCACGGAACTGGCCTTGTACCCTGGCGCTGCCAACGGCGTCGGCATAAGGCAAAATCACATTGAATTTGGCAGATTTTCCCAAGATATTCAGAGACCTGGCGTACGCTAGAAAAGCAGTGTGGACTTCGACCTCCGTATTCTCGATTGGCAAAGCCGGATCGGTCGCCACGCCGCCTGCCGTATAACCATAACCGACAATTAGAAAGTTAAAGTCAACGGGAGCGTTTGTAAAAGTTCGAGGTTCCAGGTCCTGACTATTCGAGGTGAATGAAGTTAGCAATAGAATGGCCGACAGAAACCCGTTAACCGGAAATTGAGGCAAACTCGAATGTCTCCGCCATCTAGTGATATCAGTTTCCATGAAAATCAGCGAAACTGTTGGTCATAACATTCCGTAATGTTAATCAGAATTTGCAGTCTGCTTTACTTTCGACAAAACTCGTTCGTCATTCATTATTTCTTTTGTCGTCGGTCCAGTTTTGATCAATATCGTGATGTGAAAGATAATATAGTGGAATGCTCAGGAACAGCAGACCACTGACATGAATACTGATAAATGAGACAGGAATGGCTATCAAGCTGATCAGGACAGGGCTTATCAACATCCGCCGCCTTATTGTTCGCTGAATATCTTCTCCGACCTGTCGAGTAAGCAAATAAGGATGTGAAACCGCATAATTCCACAGTGCGACAAGAACAAGTCCAATAAAAATCTGCAACAAGCCAAATAGCAAAGTGACCAAAGATTCGTAGCGATAATCGGTCCTCAGCACGGTAACGAAAGGTAATAAGGTAACGGGAAATAGAAACAGTAAATTTAACCAGACAACCGTCCGGTTTCCGTGGCGGTAATAATGCATGATTGCCGAGTGCTGAAGCCAATACGTGGCTGCAAGCCAAAAGCTGATTGCATAAGTAAATACTTGAAAGCCAATGCGCTCAAGAAATAAAAACAAACCATCTTTGCTGAAATTATGATCGGAAGGCACATCGATACCCAGTACCAATAGCGTAACAACAATGGCGAAAACACCATCAGCCAGGGCTTTACTGCGATCGAGTTTAAAGGTTTCCGATAAATCGGATGAATTTGATTTTGATGACATCGATTATTAACCTCGTTCTTGATTCTGTCTCCCAACAAATACGATATTTTTTCCCTCGTTATAGTCGGATGTTAACGCGTAAACTCGTCACGACCGCTGTATCAACTTTCTTAAATTTTCCATTTTCATCGAGTTGTTTATTGATTCCCGAGTCAATGATCTGAATGTTCGGACTCAATTCCAGCCAAGACGTGACAGCGGCATTGTAGTACAACTCAATGGCATCTTCATGATTCAAACCCAGATCCAGCCGTTCGCGCAGGAATGGGACTAACTGGTCGCTAAATTGCGTGCGCGCCCAGCCAATGCCGAAGCTATCGTTGGCTCGTCCGGGGATGACGCCTTTCCCCCCGACTCCCATTAAATAGCTGTATTCGATCGGATTGGGGTTGCCGTCGGTGGCGCCGAAGCTGAAAAAAACTCCGATTCCGTGTTTCGGGTTGTCGTCAGGCTGCCAGAAATATTGATCGAAACCATAAATGACTGCCCACGTCTCGTCCTTTTTATCAGCCGGCTGGGTCGGGACCGGCAACTCGGGATAAAATTTTTCTAGAATCCGGTACAGTATTGGGCCGGGGTTCGCCAGTCGGGGGAAGCGCTCATTTAAGAGCGCTCTTCCTATATTGCTAGGATCCTGCTCCAATGAAAAGTGACTTTTATCGCTCCATACTCCGGTCAAACTCTGATGGCCAACCAGACCGAACGGTTCGATTTTTATGCTGGCCGATCCGACAACCGTGGTACCCTCGTCGAAGGCATTGCCGATATCGTTCTCCGTTGGCGTCCCGTTGGCATCCAATGCCATCGCCGCCAGGGTTATATTTTCAGTCGGCAGAATGAGAATACCACCTCCGTATGCCGACATCGGAACCATCGTGTAAGCCATGGAAAAATTCAACGAAGTGTTCATGAACTGGCTATGATAATCACCGTAAAACTCGGTTGCCGTAAAATCGAACAAATTCATTTTCCCCATCATTACACCGAATTTAGGGCTTAAAAACTGGGTAAATGACGCCCCCATCAACCCGCTGTCCGCTTCATTGATGCCGGGAAAGAGCACGGATACATCAGAAGGCACTAAGGAGCCGACAGCCGAGGTCAAGGTATTGCCGAAACTGGTGATACCTTCAAATTTAAAAAAACCGCCCGGCCAAAGACCCATTTTTCCGGTATCAATATTCAACGAATAATCGATATTGCCCCAGAATTCGGCCTCGGTTTCATTGCCGCCGGTTACAACACCCTGTGGGTGTAAAAATACATCAGCTTCTAATACCACCCCTTTTCGCCCTAGTTCGCCCCGCACGCCTCCCCAGTCACCGGTCAAGCGTTGACGTGTAGCAAAATCTCCGCCCCAGGTCGGAGGAACGTCTATTGGTCCCAGCGCATTGGCAGTCAAACTGATAGCCAGCAATAATGGGGAAACAAAAAAATGAGTGAAGAAATGCAAATTATGGCCGCCACACTTTATCTTCATTTTCATGCTCCTGATCTGGATAACTTTCCAGGCGATTAATGCAAACATTTAATCGCTGAACATGCCTATGTTCTTTCCGGAAAATCGCTGAAAGTTTACGTCAAATCCAACCTTGCTCGATAAATTTTTCTTGCAGTTTCTGAGCGATAAGATCGGCAGTCCGTTTAGCGGAACCTTCGATTGTGCTTTGTCCCGAGGCTTCACCCTCTACTTTAACCGCCGTACTGACGATCAGTCCGACCGGGTTGCCACTCGCCAGTGCAATGGCCAACGGCGCCGCCTCGCCCGGCGATTTGCTCCCTTCAGCATCGACTTCGCCCGAGCCAAGCCGCTGCAAACCACGCTCAGTCATCAAATAACCTTGAACTACCGTCCTTAGATCGGTAGCTCCGGAACCAAAACCGATAGCCATACGCTCGGTGGCGCTGCCGGGATCTATCGTTTCGAAATACCCCATGATCACGAGATCGCCGATCTTCGGCGACATTCGATCCGCCGCCCGTTCCGTCGGCAATCCCATTGCCCGAATTCTCGCAACCAACTCTTTCGCCACTTCGGCGCCCAGCCTGCGCCCTGTTGCCAAATCCTCAGCGGTTTGAGAGCCCCCGGCTACCGCATACGGTTCGGCCAAAGCCCATCTTGGAAGATCTTCTACGGACGCGGCAAAGTCGTGAACATGAATCATCTCCGGACGAGCCAGCTGCGGTCCCCTGTAGGGATGACGTGAAGAAACGTCGGTTGTGGCGCATCCGGCAATAACGATGGCAAGCAAAATTGCCGAAAAAGCGGGCATAAATATTTTCATGATAATTTTCCATTTAATTA
>JBNLEI010000215.1:0-12088 GCA_050304855.1 Methylococcaceae bacterium | reverse complement strand
TTATTACGAGCTGAATGAATACGGTTCGGCGGCTACGTTATTGAATCAATTATTGAAACGGTACCCCGATAAAAAAGAGTATTGGGAACAATTGGCTTCGGTCTACCAGCAACTAAAACAATATAAAAAAGCGGCCAGTGTGCAGCACTTAGCCTATAAAAAGGGTTTACTGAGGTCGGAAAAGGAAATTTTGGCTCTGACCAACCTCTTTCTTTATATAGGCTCTCCCTATAAAGGGGCGAAACTGCTATACGATTCGCTGGCGGCTAAAGCGGTTCGCAGTACGTCGAGCAATTGGGAAACTTTGGCGACCGCTTGGCAACAAGCCAAAGAATTCAACAAAGCGGTTGCGGCACTGGAAACGGCATCAAGCTTAAATGATAAAGGCAGTTTATATCAGCAGCTGGGGCAGATCTTTGTAGAGCAGGAACAATGGAAAAAAGCTGCGGATGCGTTGAATAAGGCAATCAACAAAGGTGGATTGAAAAACCCGGGGGCTGCTTATCTCTTGCTAGGCATGAGTTATTATGAATTGAACAATCTCAAACAAGCGCGCGCTGCTTTTAGTCAGGCACGGTTATACGGAAAACAGAAAAAAACAGCCACGCAGTGGCTTGATTACATCAACGAAAACGATGCTTAAGGCTGAAGTAGTCCGCCGGCCGACTTATTAGGTCGGCCGGTTACTACAGTAAGACAGTTTGAGAAAGTCTATATAGCGGCGTTCAAGTCAGGCTCTTCGTACAAGCGCAGTTTTTTCCAGCCGATAAATTTACTGTCATCGAAAACAATGTCATGGTCGATGGCATGTTCGTAGCAGCTACGGAACAACCGAGCGGTTCTGAATGCATGCAATTCATCGTCAGCAGTGACGGTCTCGACATTGCCTACTTGAAAAGTTTTATTGCGTGACTTGCCATCCTTAACCCAGAAAACGGTATAGCACAAATAGCTTTTATCTTTTCTGTGGTCGTACTTGATGGTTCTGGAAACGCCGGTAACTCCGGTTGTCGTTTTATTTTTTGGAGGCTTTAAAAAGCGGGTTTTACTACCTTTCAAAACGACCAGCATTTGATCGCGCCAAGTAATAGCCGCTTGCAGTGATTTGTTTCGGTTGCCCCACAATTTGTGAGAAAAATAACGACTGCTTTCTTTTCCGCGCCTCACAATACGAACCTGAT
Organism: Methylococcaceae bacterium; assembly: GCA_050304855.1. GTDB lineage: Bacteria > Pseudomonadota > Gammaproteobacteria > Methylococcales > Methylomonadaceae > Methylomarinum. The sequence continues at coordinate 10,907 of JBNLEI010000215.1, read as the reverse complement.
AACCGAATGCATCCGGTTCGGTAATATGTTTTACTTTTGCCATAATCTCTATAAACCTGAAGTTTAGTGACTAACGCAATGGATAGTGTTAAAAAAGCAACTAAGAAGCATAACTTTGCAGTTATTTATGTAATTCAATGATTACAAATTATCTATAAAGAAAAAATTAAATCAAGCTTAAATTGAATAATTAGTGAACTATTACCTAGTAATTTAGTGTAGAATAGTGCCAATGCGCGGCTATGTAGCATGGTAATTGATGTTAACCGTTTGTTTTTTATATATTATTTTGGAGGAAAGCGATGAGTGTTTTAGTTGGTAAACAAGCTCCCGATTTTACAGTACCCGCGGTATTGGGTGACGGACAAATTGTTGATTCTTTCACCTTTTCTGAAGCAACCAGAGGGAAATATGCGGTAGTTTTTTTCTATCCGCTGGACTTCACTTTCGTTTGTCCCAGCGAATTAATTGCTCTGGATCATCGCATGGATGAGTTCAAAAGCCGTGGAGTCGAAGTCGTTGCCGTTTCTATCGATTCGCACTTCACTCACAACGCGTGGCGTAATACGCCTATCAATGAAGGCGGTATCGGTCCGGTTAGTTATACAATGGCTGCGGACATTGGGCATACCATCTGCAAAGATTACGATGTAGAAGCCGAAGCTCCTGCTGTAGCCTATCGAGGAAGTTTCTTAATCGACCAAAATGGTGTGGTTCGTCACCAGGTTGTTAACGACCTACCTCTGGGCCGCAATATCGATGAGATGCTGAGAATGGTCGATGCGCTTCAGTTCCATGAAGAGCATGGCGAAGTTTGCCCTGCCGGCTGGAACAAAGGCGATTCTGGCATGGATGCAAGTCCTGCAGGTGTTGCGAAATATCTGGGTGAAAACGCCGAGAAACTGTAAGCAAATTACTACAGTAAGGTTTTGACCTACAAAGGCACATTGTTTTGACAATGTGCCTTTTTTATTGCCGGATTATTGAGTTGTGGTGACACTGCTGATTAGTTTGTTTCTGATAAAATAACTAGCGACCAGTGCTATAACCACCGGGATTTGGGTTACCAGAAAAACGGCGACCGAGCTTTTCGAAAACATGCCGGTAAGCGATGATAGAATGAGTTCGTTAGCGAGCCACCAGCTGATCCAGTAACCGATTAGACCGATAATCGCCCATTTTATCGGCGGCTCGCCCATTTTTTTTCCGGTCAGGTAAAACCAGACCAATATCATGATTCCGCAAAATTTCGCGAGTAGTAACATGTCTATCCCCTCTGATAATTATAATGAATGACTCTAATTGATTTAGATTTTCCGCATGGAATCTGTAACAATATTTTAATAGCTAATTATCATATTCCATATCCAACCTCATTACATCTTTATTAGCCATACGGAGATACCGATGGGCAAGTTGCTTAAAATTTTGTTAACCGTCATAGCTTCACTGGTATTGTTGAACGTGATTGCTATTGTCGTATTACCGTTTATCATCGATCCCAATGATTTTAAGCCTCAAATTCAGACTGTGGTTAAGGATAATTTAGGGCGAGAATTAACTATCGAAGGAGACCTGCAACTATCGGTTTTTCCTTGGATCGGCGTTTCGACCGGGAAATTGTCCTTAAGCAACGCCGAAGGTTTTAACAATAAACCGTTTGCAGAGATTCAAGAAAGTGATATCAAAGTCAAATTGGTACCGTTATTTTCGAAACAAATAGAAGTCAGCCGGATTGTACTAAAGGGCTTGGCGCTTAATTTGGCAAAAAACAAACAGGGAGTCGGAAATTGGGAGGATCTGGCGTCCACGAAAGAGGAAAAAGCGGAGCCGGCAGAGGAGAAGGTGAAAGACAGTGGTGCGTCCGATTCAACAAAAGCCTTGGCGGCACTGGCAATTGGCGGTATATCAATCGAAGCTGCAAATATTGTTTGGGATGATCAACAAGCCGGGAAATATCTTGAAATCAAAGATTTCAATCTCCTGACTGACGAATTGGCTTTTGATGAGCCCATGGGTATTGATTTGTCATTGAGTTTAATCAATAAGGAGCCGCAATTGACCGAAAAGATTGCCTTGAAGACCGATTTGATTATTAATCAATCCTTGAATGCGATCAATTTGAAAACATTGCGGCTGGATAGCGAAAGCCAAGGTAAATCGATTCCGGGGGGAGAATTGCGGGCGACGTTGAAAGCCGACGTTGGCATCGATTTGGCGCAACAAACAATGGCTATCGACGGCTTGAAGCTGAATACCGGTGATTTAAACGTAAGTGCCGACATAAAAGGCTCTCACATCAAAGATCAACCGGTTCTTACAGGACCCGTCAGTATTGCCGAATTTAATCTGGTTAAATTTTTAAAGCAGTTGTCTGTCGACATTCCGGAAATGCAGGACGGCAACGCCATGAGCAAGGTGGCGGTCAACTTCAACTTGCAGGCTACCGACCACTCTGCGTCTCTTCGTGATTTGACGATCGGACTGGATGACAGTACCTTGAAAGGCCGGCTCGACATTAAAGACTTTTCCGGGCCTGCGCTGGTATTCAATCTGAATGTGGACGCAATTGACGCCGATCGCTACTTACCGGCAGAGAAAAAAGAAAGCAAAGCGAAATCGTCTCCGGCGACGCCTGCGGCGGTCGCGGCAAGCGGTGCCACATTGCTTCCGGTCGAAACGCTGCGCGGCCTCAATGCCGATGGCGATTTGACCATAGGCAGTCTGAAAATCAGTAATCTGAAAATGCAGGGAGTCAAATTGAAACTCAATGCCGCCAACGGTCAGATTAAAACGCGCCAGGAAATCAACCAGTTTTATCAAGGCGCTTATTTCGGCAATACCGCGATCAATGTTAAAGGAAGACAACCGACGATTTCACTGAACGAGAAACTCAGCAATGTCAAGATCGAACCATTGCTGCAGGATTTACAGGGCGACGATGCCAGAATCACGGGTACGGTGAACGCTAATGCCAAACTACATGGCTACGGCAATACCGCCCAAGCGATAAAATCTTCTCTAGACGGCGATCTGGATTTTCTTTTTAAGGACGGCGTTATCCGAGGATTCAATCTCCAGAAAATGATTGATAACACCAAGGCATTAATAGAAGGGACACCGTTACCGACGGAAAATAAAAACGATCAGACGGTATTTTCCGAAATCAGTGGTTCGGCAAAAATCACCAACGGGTTGGTTAGGAACAATGATCTGCAGGCGATCTCCAGCAAAGTTCACGTCAATGGCGAAGGCCCTGCCAATCTGGCGACTGAACAGCTGGACTATAAGGTGAACGGTAAATTAATTAAGCGTGCGGCTGCTGAGGATCAACCGGAAAAGATCGAAGGCGTTCCGTTGATTATCAAGATTGGGGGGACCTTCGCCAAGCCATCCTACACGCTGGATATTCCCGCGATGTTGATGGAAAAAAACAAAGCGAAAATCGAAGAGAAAAAAGAAAAGGTGCTTAAAAAACTCGATGAAAAATTGGGTCCCGGTGTCGGTGATTTGCTCAAGGGTATTTTCCGCTGACCATTGTCCTTATTTGAACAAAGCGCGATTTGTTGCACGGTTTTAAGCAAATGTCGCCGCACTTGTTTCAAGATCGCGTCCTGACCTGGTTTGATCGGTACGGACGCAAAAATTTACCGTGGCAACAAAATATCACTCCGTACCGGGTTTGGGTTTCGGAAATCATGTTACAACAGACTCAGGTAACCACGGTGATCCCGTATTATCAAAAGTTTATGAGCCGGTTTCCTGACATCGAAACGCTTGCGGCCGCGTCGGAGGATGATGTTCTGAAACATTGGTCGGGGTTGGGCTATTATGCCCGGGCCAGAAACCTGCACAAATCGGCTCAAATGATTATCGATAATGGCGGCCGGTTTCCGGATACGCTGGAGTCGCTGATCGATTTGCCGGGAGTCGGTCGTTCCACTGCCGGAGCAATTTTGAGTATCGCCGGTAATCAAACACATCCGATTTTGGATGGCAATGTCAAACGAGTGCTGACAAGGTTTCATGGCGTTTACGGATGGAGCGGCGATCCTAAAATCAGCAAAGTGTTGTGGGAACTCAGCGGACGTTATACTCCCAGGCAACGCACAGCGGATTACACTCAAGCCATGATGGATATGGGTGCGACGCTTTGTACTCGTAGCAAACCCAAATGTGAATCCTGCCCTGTCAGCTCCGGATGTTATGCTTTTCGGGAAGCTAAAACCGGCGATTTGCCGACGCCCAAACCGCGAAAAAAAATCCCCGTTAAAGATGCTTTTTTATTATTGCTGAAAGACGCAGAGTCGCGGATATTGTTGCAGAAAAGAGCGTCCAGCGGCATTTGGGGTGGGCTGTGGAGCCTCCCAGAATTTTCCAGCTTAGACGATTTGAGGCAATGGTGCGATGAAAGAAGTTATCCGTTGCGAAAAATCGAAATATTACCGAGCCAGCGCCACACATTTTCCCACTACCATCTCGACTATATCGCCGTAATAGTGAATAGCGAAAACCTCAATAATAATGTGATGGAAGCAAATCAGGCAGTCTGGTATAAAATCGATACGATTGATTCATTAGGCTTGCCTGCGCCGGTTAAACGGTTGTTGCAGGAGCAAATCATAGAGGAAAATTATGACGAGAATGGTTAAATGCGCAAAATTGGGAATTGAGGCCGAAGGTCTGGAGCGACCGCCTTTTCCGGGGCCCAAAGGCGAATATATTTTTGAACACATTTCCAAGCAGGCTTGGCAGGAGTGGTTGAGTATGCAAACAATGATCATCAACGAAAGGCGTTTGGCCAGTTTCGACCCTGAAACCAAGAAAATCCTGGAACAAGAAAGGGAGAAGTTTTTATTTGCAGGTGGGTTTGAAATGCCGGAGGGCTACGTTCCGCAGAAAGATTCGAGTCAATAATCGCTTGTTGGCAGAATATCCGATTGCTCAATCGATGTAACAGATACAGGGTCAAAATTAAAACAAAACGGTCGAGACTTGCATTGATTTAACTGCTGACCTCTGTACCCGAATCTTGTTGTTAGGAACTTAGCGTTTCATGGACTCAAAAAACTGTTCGTTAGTCTTAAAGTCTTTCAGTTTACCGAGCAAAAATTCCGATGCAGCCATTTCATCCATAGGCTGCAGAATTTTGCGCAGTATCCAAGTTTTTTGCAGTTCATCCGGATCGACCAGATATTCCTCCCGACGGGTGCCGGAACGGTTAATATTAATGGCCGGATAAATACGTTTCTCCGCAATCTTGCGTTCCAGATGCAGTTCCATATTACCGGTACCTTTAAATTCTTCGAAGATCACCTCATCCATACGAGAGCCGGTTTCGACCAGCGCTGTGGCAATAATAGTCAAACTGCCGCCTTCTTCGATATTTCTTGCCGCACCGAAGAAGCGTTTCGGTTTTTCCAGTGCGTTGGCGTCGACACCGCCGGACAATAGTTTGCCGGAAGAAGGAACCACCATATTGTAAGCTCGGGCCAAGCGGGTAATCGAGTCTAACAAAATAACGACATCGTGTTTGTGTTCTACCAGTCGGCGCGCTTTCTCAATGACCATATCAGCTACTTGGACGTGCCGGGTGGCAGGTTCGTCAAAAGTACTGGATACCACTTCGCCGCGGACACAACGCTCCATCTCTGTCACTTCTTCCGGACGCTCATCGATCAGCAAGACAATCAAATAGCATTCCGGATTGTTCTCCGCGATTGCATGGGCTATGTTTTGCATGATCATGGTTTTACCGGCCTTCGGCGGGGAAACGATCAAGCCGCGTTGGCCTTTTCCGATCGGTGCAATCAGGTCGATTATTCTGCCGGTTAGGTCTTCACTAGAACCGTTGCCTTGTTCAAGTCGGAAGCGTTGATTGGGGAAAAGGGGGGTCAGGTTGGAAAAAAGAATTTTATGTTTTGCGTGTTCGGGAGCTTCGAAATTGATGCTTTCCACCTTGAGCATGGCGAAATAGCGTTCGTTGTCTTTCGGCGGCCTTATTTTTCCACTAATGGTGTCTCCGGTTCGTAAGCCGAAGCGCCTTATTTGACTGGGCGATACGTATATGTCGTCGGGACCCGCCAGATAAGAACTACCGGGCGTTCTTAGGAAACCGAAACCGTCTTGAAGTATTTCCAGAACGCCATCCCCGAAAATATCTTCACCGCTTTTGGCCTGGCCTTTCAGAATGGCAAAAATTAATTCCTGTTTTCGGGCTCGGGCAATATTTTCAAGCCCTAAGGATTCAGCGATAGATATTATTTCGTTAATGGGTTTAAGTTTTAACTCGGTAAGATTCATATTAAAAGTGAGCTTAAGAAATGCAACACGGCAGAATGCCGAAATTACGAAGAAAGGTTAAATATTTGGAAAAAACGGGTGAATTATGGGCGCGCCGATGAAGCACATGCGAAGTATAGCGCAATTGAGCGGGCCCGTGCAAAATTATTTATCGGGCCCGTACAAATAACGATGCTGATCAGATATTGCTATCGATAAAATCAGTTAATTGTGATTTAGTTAAAGCGCCAACTTTGGTAGCTTCCACTTCACCGTTTTTGAAAATCATTAAAGTGGGAATGCCGCGAACACCGTAGTGCTGAGGGGCTTCGGGATTTTCGTCTATATTCAGCTTTGCTACTGTTAATTTACCTTCGTATTCAGTAGCAACCTCATCCAGTACCGGTGCAATCATTTTACAAGGGCCGCACCATTCAGCCCAGTAGTCAACCAGAACAGGACCGCTGGCTTTTATCACTGTTTCATTAAAATCCGCATCTGATACATGAAGGACTAAGTCACTCACGCTATTCTCCAATCTTTTTCAAATGTGAAACTATAGGTGGGGCAAGGATTATTTGTCAATCAATTTCAGTGATTTTAGTTTTTACGTTATGCTATTGTCTATGAAAAAATCACATTTAACCGAAACGCGTTTCAGTAATCTGGAGCTTTCGGACTCCATCATAAAAGGCTTGAAAGAAGCCGGGTTTATCAATTGTACGCCGATTCAGGATAAGGCCTTGCCGCTGTCGCTTCGAGGTAAAGATATTGCCGGCCAAGCCCAGACCGGAACCGGTAAAACCGCGACGTTTCTGCTGGCGACATTTCAACAGCTGATCAACGATGAAAGCGAGAAGATAAAAAACCCTCGCTCATTGATTCTTGCTCCCACACGCGAATTGGCGATTCAGATTCATAAGGACGCCGTTCAATTAAGTCCTTATCTGAATCTGAAATTCGCTCTTATATATGGGGGCGTTGATTACAAAAAACAACTGGATAAAATTAAATCCAATGTCGATGTTATTATTGGGACGCCGGGAAGGATTATCGATTTTTATAAACAGAACACTTTCACGCTGGACAATATCCAGGTGATGGTCTTGGATGAGGCCGACCGCATGTTTGACCTTGGTTTCATAAAAGATATCCGGTTTTTGTTAAGACGCATGCCGCCGCCGGAAAAAAGACTGAATCTATTGTTCTCGGCCACCATGTCTTACAAGGTGACTGAATTGGCCTATGAGCATATGAATAATCCGGTGATGGTCAAGATCGAAACCGAGGAAGTTACATCGAAATCCATTAAACAGACTGCTTACTGCCCGGCCAACGAGCAAAAAATACCGTTATTGTTGGGATTGCTTAAACATTGCCAGCCGCAACGCAGTATTGTATTCGTTAATACCAAGCGTAGTGCCGAAGAATTAAACAATTATTTGCAAGCCAACGGTTATAAAACTGCGTTATTGAGTGGAGATGTTCCGCAGGAGAAACGCCAGCGTTTACTCAATGATTTTCAGGAAAACAAAGTCACCTTGATGATAGCGACCGATGTCGCCGCTCGCGGTTTGCATATTCCCGATGTGTCGCATGTGTTCAATTACGATCTTCCGCAAGATGTAGAAGACTATGTCCATCGTATCGGTAGAACGGCGCGGTTCGGCGCCAGCGGTGAGGCGATCAGTTTTATTTGCGAGGAATACGCTTATTCAATGCCGGATATTGAAGAATTCATCGGTGAAAAAATTCCGGTTCAGGGAATTTCTTCGGAAATATTGGCAACCGATATTAAACAGCCGGAAAAAAAGCCATCACGCCCTAAGTATCAGGAAAAAAGGACCGGTAAGTCGCAACGAAAGACTTATCCCAAAGCGGAAAAACAAGCTACGGAATCGGCATCAGTTCCCGAAAATCTTCAATCGACGGAAATTCTGTAATCGTTCTTTTATCGGCTCGGCTGTCCGGTTTGCTGACTGAAATTAGAAAAGCGATACCGAATTGTCTAGCGCCAGCTAATACTGAGAGACTGTCATCGACCAGCAAGGTTCGATGTTTATCGAAAATATGCTTGTTCTGCAGGCTTTGCCAAAACCCTTGTTGTTCCTTTGCCAGACCAAAATCATGCGAACAGATGATATGGTCGAAAAAGACGTTCAGGCTGGTTTTTTCCATTTTCAGCCCCAGGCTGTCGCGATGGGCATTGGTTACCAGCAGTAATTGACGGGAGGATTTGTGTACCGTTTCGAGAAATTCGGTGACATGCGGCAAAACATTGATCAGTCCTGAAATTTCCTGTTTTAGACCGGCGATATCAAGATCTAGCGTTTTGCTCCAGTAATCCAGGCAATACCATTCCAGCCGCCCTTCCATGGATTTAAAACGGGGTTCCAGTCGTTGTTTTGCTTCTGCCAACGTCAGACCGTTTTTTTCGGCATAACGAAGCGGCACGAATTCCTTCCAGAAATGATTGTCAAAATTCAAATCCAGCAAGGTTCCATCCATGTCCAGCAAAACCGTATCGATTTGTTTCCAATTTAGCATAAGAGTGAGTAATATTGAGTTTGAATGCGAGTCTACCAAACAGTCTAACGGCTTTAGCCGGAGCGGATAAACAAAGCTTGAGTGATCCTAAAAATGTTACAGAAACCTAAGATACTCGCCAAAGCAACCGTTGCCAAAAGCAGATTGTTTCATATTGAAACATTAGAACTACAATTCAGCAACGGCGTGCAGCGGAATTACGAGCGCCTGATTCGAGGACCAGGTTGCGGTGCGGTGCTGATAGTACCTTTGTTGGATGACGAAACCGTTTTGCTGGTACGAGAGTATGCGGCGGGGCTAGATCGCTATGAATTGGGTTTGCCGAAAGGGAAACTCGATGACGACGAAGATTTTATAGCGGCCGCCAACCGTGAACTCAAGGAAGAGGTTGGTTATGGAGCCGGCAAATTGGAGCATTTGATCGAACTGTCTTTGGCGCCTTCCTACATGGAGCATAGCATTAATGTAGTGGTGGCGATGGATTTATATCAAGAAAAATTACCGGGCGATGAGCCCGAAGAGTTACAGGTAGTTCCGTGGAAAATAGCCGATATCGCTGGCTTGCTGGCCAGTGGCGAATGCAGCGAAGCCCGCTCAATCGCGGCACTATATTTGACGCTGGATTTTTTAAACAGGAGAAACCGATGAAGCCGATGCGAACGGCTTGGTTAAAAGAGCTCAGCCGATGGTTTTATAGTTCCGATTTTGATCGGGTCAATGAGCAAAGCTACATCCGCCTATCGACCAGTTTTCAGAATATCAAGATAAAAGATGGCGCGACAACCGGTTATGTAAAACAGCAGCTCGATAAACTGAAAAATGAACCTGACTGGAATACCGCCAAGTCGGTCGAATTACTATTGATTCCGCTGCTGGACGAATGCGATTTGGATATCGAACTACATTATCAATTGCACAAGGCCCGATTTTTATTCAGTAGCCAGGAATATGAATTTTTTGACCATGAATTTTCGCAGATTAAACAGGAAAAGTCGGCTCCAGACAGAAAACGTGCGCTGTTAAGTAAGCTGACCGCCACTTTGCATAAATACTATGAAGATCGACAGTTAAGAAGTTTGTTTGCCAACAAAGCCCGTCTGAAAATAGGTGTTTTTTTTACTTTCGCCATCCTATTCAGCGTATTTCTGCTTGCTATTGGCATTTTGCATCCGGACGGTATTTATCAGTATTGCACTCGTTATTGTCCGCAATTCAGCTGGCTCAACTCGTTGACTGCAGATATTCCGGAACCGACAGAAACCCAGCAAGTCGATAAAATACACTTGCACTATGCTATTACGGCCTTGATGGCGGGTTGGATGGGGGCTTGCTTTAGCATGCTGATATCGCTTAAGTCGCGGGTGGAAAATATTACCTTACAAGAATTGGATAACATGCACAGTCTGCATTTTATCTTAACCCGCATCATCACCGGTATCGGCGCAGCGTTGGTCTGTTATTATTTTTTCAGAGCGGAATTGTTAAGTGGTTCATTGTTTCCAGATTTCAGGGACGACAAAGCAATCCGTCTTAACTCTAACACTTTTTTTACGCTGATTATCTGGTGCTTTATTGCGGGATTTTCGGAAAAATTGGTGCCCAGCATTCTGTCAAAAACCGAAGCTCAGGTCGAGAAGAGGAAATAGGCGGCTTAAGCCGTCAGGCTAAAACAATTCGACATTATCATCCGCTTCCTCTTCACGTTCTGCGGCGGCTTCCATCAAGCTGGTGGTAAATGCGTCCAAAAGCTCTTCCTGTTTGCTGATAACGGTTTTCAGATTCGATAAAATAAAAGTTAAGGCATCCCTGATTTCCTCGCCGGCATCCATTTGTATCATAGCTTCATCGATTGCAGTATCGATACGGTTGAGCAAATATTCCTCCTGGTCTTCTTCCAGCCCCATCCGCATCAAGTCGTAATTTAATTCTTGGACCAGGGCGCTCATGATTGCTTTGCTGTTTTTGTGATTTTGAACCAGTGTTGTGCCCAATTGGTAAAGATTTTTACGGACCGATTTAAAAGAGCTCAACAAATTGCGGCTTTGTTGCGTTAGGGCGTCCTGAATACCGAGAGAATG
>JBNLEI010000214.1:0-12721 GCA_050304855.1 Methylococcaceae bacterium | reverse complement strand
ACGATCATCAATTCGATTAGCGTAAAGCCTTGTTGTGTTTTTTTCATAACGTTTTTCCTATTGTTGTTGGAAGAAAAATAAAATCGAAATGTGTAATGCAGAAGGCGTGCCAATTTTGTTGGCTCTTGGGGTAAATATTTTTTTATTAAAAATAAGTTCATTTAAACAATGAGTTACGTTTGTTTAAGTTCTTATTGTATGAGATAAAAATGTTTGTTCCGGAGTCAATGAGAAGTAGTGACAATAAATGTCCAGACCAGGTTTTGTTAATTAGTGACATTTTCTGTCACTTAGCTGCTTGTTATTTGCGAGAGATAAAATATTTATTACGCGAAGATGAGCAAATTTGAGCGAGCGATGCAAGGCCGTATCGGCTTGTTTATCGACGTCATAATGTGAATATTTCTGATCCAGATTAGTAATACGATGAATGTTTAAACCTGCATTAAAAACGTTGGGTTATTCTGTAAGGGCTAGAGCTTTTCACGTTCGTGATCGGAAAATGTGAAGAAGGGAAATGTCTCCTCATCCGTTAAACACGATCAGTCCAAACTTCGAATTTTTATTTGCCGATGTGAAGAACGCCTCATTTTTGTTTTACGTCGCCGGGTTCATACCTTACAATTCAGGGGTGGTTCACTAACGATAATAATACCTGGAGGAGAGTATGTTTAAAATTCGTTTACTGGTTTCTGCCCTGGCATTGACCGGTTCTATGTCGCTTGCGGCCGCTGAGGCGTTGCCTACTACGGCGCCTGCGCCGGCCGATAATCCGACCACTGCGGAAAAAGTAGCTTTGGGACAAATGCTTTATCATGATCCCCGTTTGTCATCCAGCGGGACGGTTTCTTGCGCTTCCTGCCACAATACCATGTTAGGCGGTGACGATAATCGCGGCGGTTCAGTCGGTGTCGGCGGTCAAGTCGGGGGTCGAAGTGCTCCGACTGTATGGAATTCGGCTTTCAATAAAGTACAGTTCTGGGACGGTCGTGCGGCTAGCTTGGAAGAGCAAGCAGCCGGTCCAGTGACCAATCCTATCGAAATGGGTATGAAGAGCTGGGATGATGTCGTAGCGCGTTTGAAAACAATTGAAGGTTATCAACAAGCCTTTGAAAAGGCGTTCGGTAAAAATTCCATCTCCAAAGACAATGCCACTAAAGCCATTGCGGCTTATGAAAGAACGCTGATTACGCCAAACAGCGCTTATGATAAGTATGTGAAAGGCAATAAGTCGGCAATGACCGAACAGCAGATTCGCGGTATGAACAAAGCGGTTGAATTAGGGTGTACCGGTTGCCATAGCGGTCCTGCTTTCAATGGTCCGGGTTCATTCCAGAAGTTCCCTGTGATTGATAACGGTTATTTTGAAGCCCAATATGATTTTAAAAAGGACAAAGGTTTGGCTGAAGTAACCGGTAAAAAAGAAGACGAACATTTCTGGAAAGTACCGACTTTACGGAATGTTGCGTTGACAGCCCCGTATTTTCATAACGGAAAAGTCAAAACCTTGGATAAAGCGGTCAAACTGATGGCTAAACTGCAATTAGGTAAGGATTTATCAAATGAAGAGATCGCCGATATCGTTGCATTCTTAAATGCGTTAACCGGTGAATTTCCTGAGCAGAAAATGCCAAGATTGCCCGGGCAGGATGGAACTACTTTCAATTAATCGTTAAGGTTATACCCTCTCTACGGAGAGGGTATTCGGCAAAAAGGAGGAGGATTTATTCCTCCTTTTTTATTATAGATTTTGATAAATAGGCAATGCGGCGATACGTCCGTCGATTTTTTTGAGCATATCCTGATAAGCCTGGCTGTAGATGGAGCCGTAGCGATTTTGGAACACCGTTTGATTCATTCGCTCGGGTAAGTCCCTGACTTCCGGCATAAAAGCACTATAGTCTTCAATATCGTGCATCGCTTTCTGTAGTTTTCTGGCGCTTTCAGGCGATGCGGTTGCAGTTTGACCAAATTTCAGACCGGCCCGGTCGCCAGCCAGATCAATGAAACTAAACCCGCTTCCTCCGATCGAGTCGTTTATTTCCTTTTCCTGACCCAGCATATGCGCAAGCGTGGTGGCGCCGGTAGCTGCCAGTGCGGCGGAGGCAACAAAATGCTTGGCCATGTCAATGCGCTTATACAAATACACCGGATAATGTTTCGCAGTGGTTAAGTTGATGGGTAGATAAGAACTGAGTTCTTCTTTATTAACATAGCTGCTGACGGCGATGATCAGGGCTCGATTTTCTTCGATTGCATTAGACTTGGTCGAACGCTGGTAAGCGGAAAGAAACAGCGGTTGCATAATTTCAGCTAAAGATAACCGCCAATTTGGGTCATGCTTCAGGACAATCTGATTGATTTGCTGTTGATAGAAAATTAAGGATTGATAGCTTTTGTTCTCGAGTAAGGAAGCGTTTTTGGCGGCGTCCTGGAAAGTGGTCAGGTAGGTAATACTGAGTTTATCGGGTTGGATCTGGATGTTGCTGATATGTTGTGCCGCCAGAATGTAATACTGTTTTAACGGCGTACGTTTGATGATGTTTTCGATCAGTTGGCCGGCGAATTCGTTCGCGATTTCAATTTGCCCTATTTTTAACGCACTAATGACCGGGAAACCGAACATCTTGCTCAAGTTGAAAGTCATATTCAAATAGCGGCCGAATAAGTTGGGCGGCAAGGTTAAGGTAATGGTGAAGTTCAACGATTCGTCCGCCAATTCAATTTGGGTGGAACTTTCGATCAGGTGATTTAATAGATAGTTGCTGGCGATGTTTAAGTCGTTTTCGTTCAACTCAAGGGTTCTAACTCTTTGGCCGTCATTGGCAGAGGAGTTTAGGATTTGTTTGGCTCGTTGGATATCGCTTTGGCTGAGTTTACGATGGGTGGAATTTAACGCGGTATTATCGATTGCTAAGAAACAGATGATTGCGAGAACCGCCGGCGGAGCCGCCAAATAAAAAAACAGGATTCTCAGCGGCTTCAGCATTTATCTGAACTCCAATTTGAATTTCGCAGCTTTCAAAAAACTAGCCTCCAATTCCAAATCCGCCTGAGTCAGCGGTGCTTGGTCCAGCCAGTGGTCAGCAAATTGCAGTCGAATGTTATTTTTCCTGAAAGTAATGGTGAAGTCTGGACGCCGACTGTGTCGGTTTCTATGCAACAGCACAGCCAGCCGTAGAATTATTGTCAAAACAGGTGCGCATTGGTCCCAGGGTTCCGGCAGGTTTTCGAAACGCGACAGGGAAAACTTTTTACGGTGGCTACGGACAATCGTTGCGAGCAAAATTTGGTCTTGTCTGGAAAAACCGGCAAAATCGCCGTTTTCGATAATATAGGCGCTATGTTTGTGATATTGGCTATGGGCTATGCCCAGGCCTATTTCATGTAGATCCGCCGCCCACTCAAGGAATCTTATGCTAGCTTCATTGTCCCCTAGATAAGGGTGGGTGGGTAATTGTCGCACTATATAATGAATGGTCTGTTTCAATTTTTCGGCATGTTGGCGGTCAATGCGGTAATGCTCCGCTATCGTATTGCTGGTTTTAGTTCTGATATCGTGGTTGTAGATTCTGCCTAGCAGATCATGTACTAAGCCTTCGCGCAATGCGCCGTCTGATACCGTCATTTGTTCGATGCCCAAGGCTCTGAATGTCGCATAGACAATGGCGACTCCGCCTGTAAACACGGGTAAGCGTTCACTGCTTAGTTCGGGAAGATTCAATTCATTGACATGTTTGCTTTTGCAGATATGTTCAACAAGCTTCTCCAGGCCTTCGCGAGTGATGCCGTTATTGCTCCAGCCGGCTGCTTGGATAACGTTGCTTATGGCTTTAAGGCTGCCCGATGCGCCGATTGCTTCGTCCCATTTGCTGCGGTTGAATTTTTGCTGAAAAGGTTCCAGCCTTTGTTCTCCCAACAGCGTGGCTTTTTTGAAGGCTTTTCGTGATAGTTCGCCATTCTTGAAAAATTGGTTGCTGAACGTGACGCAACCCATATGCAAACTTTCTTTGGTATGCGCTATGTCGTTGCTGCCTATAATATACTCAGTACTGCCGCCGCCGATGTCCATAACGAACCGTTGATTGGCCGTGCTGCCCAAACTGTTAGCGACACCCTGATAGATCAGCCGGGCTTCCTCGATTCCTGAAATGATGTGAATCGGATGACCGAGCGCCTTTTCCGCTCGGGCGATAAATTTTCTGGAATTTCTGGCCGTTCGCAGCGTGTTAGTTCCCACAATGCTGACACTGTTGGCCGGGAAGTTACGAATGCGTTGCCCGAATCGCTCCAGGCAGGCAAGGGCTCTTTGCTGGGTGGCCTCGTCCAGATTTTTGTGTTCATCCAGACCTGATGCTAGTCGAACCATTTCCTTCAAACGGTCAACGGTTTGTAGTTTGCCATCCTGAACGCTGCAGATAAGCATGTGAAAACTGTTGGAGCCAAGGTCTACGGCTGCAACGCTAGTAGGTAATTGCTGAGGCAAGGTCTTGTCCTGTTTTATCTACGGGAGGGATTAAGTTTCTGATAAAATTACAAGGTTTTTATCGCTTCCGGTTGCGAGGTAATTTACCTCATTTAATTTGTTTCGTTAAGTATAACGCACTGTATGAACGCTTTATCTATCAAAAATCTGAAAAAAACCTATAACAACGGGTTTAATGCCTTGAAAGGAATTGATCTTGAAGTGGAAAGCGGCGATTTTTTTGCTCTGCTAGGCCCTAATGGCGCCGGCAAATCGACCGCAATTGGGATTATCAGTTCCATGGTGACCAAAACCAGTGGATCGATCAGCATTTTCGGTCACGATTTGGAAAAAGAAAATGCAAAGGCAAAAAGCTGTATCGGATTAGTGCCGCAGGAGATCAATTTCAATCAGTTTGAAACGGTTAGGAATATTGTGTTGAATCAAGCCGGGTATTACGGAATCCCTGGGAAAGAAGCGCGACTCAGAACGGAAAAATGCTTGAAACAAATGGATTTGTGGGAAAAACGCAATACGGTGTCGAGGCGCCTGTCCGGCGGCATGAAGCGTCGGGTCATGATTGCCCGTGCAATGGTCCATTCGCCACGATTGTTGATCTTAGATGAACCTACCGCCGGGGTGGACATTGAAATCCGGCGTTCGATGTGGGAGTTGATGAAGGAAGTGAATCGGGAAGGAACCACAATTATTTTGACGACACATTATCTGGAAGAGGCGGAAAGCCTGTGTCGCAACATCGCGATTATCAATCATGGAGAAATTGTCGAAAAGTCCGATATGCGTAGCCTACTGAGCCGTATCAATCTGGACCACTTCGTACTTAATCTCGCTAAGCCGATTCAAGCGGCACCCGTTATTGAGGGTTATCATATCGATCTGTCCGAGCCCAACGTATTGGATGTGGCGGTGCCGAAAGACAGAGGTCTGAATGCATTATTTCATCAATTATCCGATCAACACATCGAAGTGTTGAGCTTGAAAAATAAGTCGAACCGACTTGAACAGTTGTTTATGGACCTTGTGAAATGAATTATTCCATCGCTTTTCGTACGATTGTCACTAAAGAAATCCGCCGTTTTACCCGCATCTGGCCGCAAACCTTGTTGCCGCCGGCAATAACGACTTCGCTATATTTTTTGATTTTCGGTAAATTAATCGGCGACAGAATCGGTTCCGTCAACGGTGCTAGCTATATGGATTACATCGTGCCCGGCGTGATTTTGATGTCGGTGATCAGCCATTCTTACGCTAATGTTGTATCATCGTTTTACTCGACTAAGTTTCAGCGCCACATCGAAGAATTGCTGGTCGCTCCGGTGCCGAACTGGGTGATTTTGGGTGGTTACGTCTGTGGAGGTATTGCCCGTGGTGTATTAGTCGGCGTTGTGGTGGCACTGATTTCGATGTTGTTTGCTGAGATTTCGGTTCGGCACCTGGGCATTAGCGTGGCGGTATTTATTTTGACCGCAACATTGTTTGCGCTGGCTGGTTTCATCAATGCGGTTTTTGCCGACAGTTTTGACGATATTTCGATTATTCCCAATTTTGTACTCACTCCGCTCAGCTATTTAGGCGGAGTCTTTTACTCGGTGGACATGTTACCTGAAATTTGGCAACACATTTCGATGGGCAACCCTATTTTATATATGATTAACGCCTTCCGTTATGGGCTGATCGGGGTGAGCGATGTCAATATTGAGATTGCCTTTGCGATTACCGGCGGCTTTATTGCCATGCTGACGATATTCAGCCTTTATTTGTTACATAAAGGCGTCGGGATTAAAAATTAACTAATATATGATTATGCCGCCAGATCGCGTTCGATGTAACGTTGCCGTTTTTTAGCGGTGATTTTGTCGAGTTCGACCATAATCAGGCTGTCAATACAATTATTGAAGTCAGGGTCGATGTTGAAATCGATAAAATGGCAGCCTTTGTCGGTACAGAGTTCGACGTATTGTTTATAGAGTGTTGGGACTTTAACGCCCAGTTTTTTCAATTCGCTATTGAGGATTTTAAAACTGGTTTTGTAATCGGCATTGAATTCCGTGGCGGCAAATTGCCGAATGGGCTCGGAGACGACAAACGGTATCCGGGCCTTCGCTAGTGGTTGATCGGAACCGAACTGTTGCTGGTAAAAACTGATGATGACTTCTTTGGCTGCTTGCGGATAGGCATTACTAATACTGACCGGTCCGAACAGATATTTGATTTCCGGTTGATCGCGCAGATAGGCGCCGATCCCGTACCACAGATAATCTAGGCTGCGTTGTCCCCAGTATCTCGGTTGCACGAAGCTTCGGCCCAGCTCGATACTATTCGGCAAGAACGCCTGGAATTCCGTATTCAAATCGAACAGAGAGCTGGTATAAAAACCTTCAACTCCCTGGGAAGCCATAATTTTAGGGCCTTCTCCGATGCGGTAGGCGCCGACGATTTCCAAGTCGTTGTCATCCCATAGTACCAAATGACTATAGTAAACATCGTATTTATCGAGATCCATCGGTTGCCCGGTTCCTTCCTCAACACTACGGAAAGTCAGTTCGCGCAGGCGGGCGATTTCCTGCATAACCGGGCAATCATCCTGATATTGATAGAGGAATATTTTTTTGCCATCCAGGGTTTCTCCCAATAACCGGGAACGGTGCAGTGCTTTTTTCAATGCTTTACTGTCGACCGGGTGGGCAATTGTTGTGATGGTCTCAAACTGCGGTTTTTTTCCTTTTTTGGCCAGATTCAGAACGTGTTTACGGAAGCGTTGGCATAACTCTTTTTTCGAGCCTTCAGTTTTGGCAAAAGCCGGATAGGGTATTGTTGAACCGACGGTAAATTTGAGCTCCTGATTTTTCTTGTTAAACATTTCCTGCACGAGCAACAATGTTGCCAGCGGTTTGTATAGCATAGATGCCGCATAAAAAAGGGCCGAGTTACCTGCTTTAATGTAGATCGGCAGTATCGGAGAGCGACTCTTCTGGGCAAGTTTAAGGAAGCCGGGTTTCCATTTGCCGTCGCGTACGCCCTTTGGCGTAACACGGGAAACTTCGCCGGCAGGAAAAAGAATGACGGCTTCCTCGTTTTCCAATGCTTCAAGCATGGCTTTATATGCTTGCTTGTGCGATTTATTTCCGTCCAACACGTCAACCGGCAAAAACAAGGATTGTAACGGTTCCATATGCGATAGAACGCGATTGGCAACGATACGTACGTCAGGTCGTACCGAACGAATCAACTTGACCAGGGCAAGCCCGTCCAGCGTGCCGATCGGATGATTGGCGACGATGATCAAACGGCCTTCAGCGGGAATGTTTTGATAAGACTCAGGACTGACCTGATAACTGAATTTGAAGTGGTTGAGTAATTTGTCTAGAAATGCGAAACCGCGCAAATGTCGATTTTTTTCGATGACCTGATTGAATTCATCCTCGTGCAATAATTTCTTCAATGCTTTCAGCATTAACTTGCTATCTTTACCGACTTTTAAGTCTGGGTAGGTTTCGTGCAGGATTCTTTCAGCATCGATCATGGCAGGGGTTCCGTTTCTGAGTTTCATTCGCCGGCATTGTAACGGGCGAATATGTCAGCTTTGTGACCGGCCGGGAACTTTGCCGTTAACGACGACTAAGCCACTGTTTGATAAGACTGGCAAGCCACTCGGGCTCATCCAGCGGCAAATCGTGTCCTGCGGAGTTGTGTTGTCGATATTGTGTTTGCCACTGTTTATGCAATTGAAGGCTGCAATGATAATCGACCAGCCTATCAGCCGTACTGGTCACAATAAGCATGGGCTGCCGGGGCTTTGCGTGGATAGAGAATGTCGCAGCGGCTAAAAGTTGGTTTCTGGCGCTTGTAGCCGAAACGGGGCATTGTCGTTGCCATTGTAGCCAATTGTCGAGCAGATCGGAATTATTGTGGTGTCGGTTCGAAGTCAGAGCGAGTATTCTCTGTTCCCGTTCAGACTCCGGGCCGAAAAGCAGTTTCAGAATCGTTGGATAGCATTGCCAACGTAAACGCCTGTAAAACGGTGAAAAAGAACGGGTACTGGTATTAATTAACACCGCTCTGTCGATTTCGTCGGGATAGCGCGTCATCCAGTCAATCGCGATCATGCCCCCCATGGATAGGCCGATCGGAACAAGTCGTTCGCGCTCATTCGTTTGTCTACGTAGCGCATCCGTCATGGCGCCGATGGTTGTGGAGCTGGTCAGATAATGAAGACGACCGTTTCCCGGAATATCCGGAGTTAAAATTTCGCTATCGGGAAAATGTTGTCGTAAAGTATCAGGAAAATTTCCCCAATGTCTTGCTTCGCGCAGCAATCCACGGATCAATACAAAACGGTTAGGATTGTTCATCACGGTACCAAAGCGCCATTGCTTGCCGATACATTTCTTGAGTGTGGCTTTGATTGAGCCATTTTCGGTAGGATAACGTAGCGTGCAGTAGAAATTCCATCAGTACCAAATGTCCACGCAGAACCCGATTGATCCGGTGCGGTTTGATCGGGTGAAACAAGCCTAACGACTTGCGCAATTGCAGAGGGTTTTTTCGGATCCAACGCCAGGAACCCATTTCTAGTGTTAGCGGGAGAAAGATATTGCCGCTGTCCAGAGATTGCAGGTAAAGATAGTCCCATAGGTCCCCATGGGTGAGATAATGTTGCGATTGCGGCTCGAAGCGGTAATTCTGATATGGGTAGGTTTGGGTAAACAGTTTTCGTAGATAAAAAACTTCTCCTAGATGCTGGATTGGTTCGATCCGGCTTTTGGCGTATGGGAACCAAATCTGATTGTGAAAACCGAAGCCGGAGTGGCTATCCAGCACCAAGCTGAAAGGTGCGGCAAGAACGTTGTGCCGGATAAAATCACAAAGAGCTTGAGCCTCGGTCTGCATCGGTTCTTCGATTTTACCTCGATACCATGGTAGTAACGGCGAAATACGATGACCACCGCCCAGCCAGACCGTTTTTTCGAGGCTGTCAATTGGGGCGTTGCGCATCAGGTCGATGCCCTGACCGTTTGCGCGAGTATGGTTGATCATGCCGGCTGGGTTAATAAGCGGCAGAATGTTGATGCGTACGCGTTGCAATATATCGGTAAAGGCCAGATCCCAATGCAGGCGCTCCAACAATGTTTCCGTAAAAGCTAACACGACTTGGGTGCCGATACGTTCCAAACCGTGAATGCCTCCGACGTAAGTTATGCTGGGAATGCCCGGGGACATATTTCCTAACGTTAGCGCGTAAATCGGTAGTGACTGGTCCTCGAATGGCACATGGCAAAGGATGCGTGCCGAGAGATACTGTTTATGATCGCGTTGAATAATCGCTTCGATTTGCCGGAGTTCGGGCAATCGTTCCGAGAGAGCCGCAGTTGTCATGTTGTCCTACCACCGGCTCGATACGATTTCGTGGTTTGATTAAAGTTCGATGGATAGAAGTTTCCGGGCTCCAGTTTGAACGGCAGATACATCGAATAGTGAAGTCGTTTAGTCAATCGAGTCGACTATTTTAATCAATAATCGGAAAATGATTGTTACGGTTTTATTGCAATCAGCATCGCTTCGCTGCCGGAGGACAATAGCGGTTATCCAGCTTATTATCGATTTCGTCGGCCAAAGTTTCGACTGCTTTCAGGGTGAGTTTCTTTTCGCCGCCTTTAGTTTCGGTAATAAAGTTGCCGATCAGCTCGCCATTGCTGACGTTAATCAAGTGTCCCATCAAGTATGCGAATAGGAAACTGGGCTTATGCAATCGGCCTACCAGAATATAGTCAGCGTCATAGCGTCTGCCTAGTTCGGCAGCGGTATCGTGATGGTCGAATAGATAGCCGATACCGCTGTCGGCTTGTCGCTGCGCTTTTCTGTCAATGTGTATGATCTCGTAGCCCGCTTGTGCCAGTTCCCGTTCCAGCATCGGTTTGATGCTGGCGGTTCTGGCAAGTTCGGCAGTCGTGGCGGGTTTTAGCGTAAGATCTTTCAGTTCGAAATCAAGCACCGCTATTCGTGTTTCAGACCAAGCTGCCGGGAAAAATAAGAAAACCGACAGCGATAGCGCTATCTTCAGAATATGTTGAAATTTACTCCGCCTGATCGGCATTGGATTTGGAAGTACGCATCATAAAAAACAGCATGATGATAATGAATATCAATGGAACCAGGATTTTCATCAGGCCCGAGGATTTTTCCTCTTCCACGCCGACAGCGAATGGTAGGTGCGTGTCGAGCTTTTCCCCTTCATGGACAATCGTGACATGGGCTAGATAATCTCCGGCCCCGTGTTCGGTGAAATCGACCACAGCATTCACCGTACCGGATTTTATTTTTTTCGGCTCTTGATGAAAAATCCGCGTACCTTCGGGTTCTTTGGTGATTTCAAATTCAACGGTCACATCCCTCAATTTGTGTCCTTCATAGTCAAAAACCAGATTGGTAGGGCCGATATTCGGGATTGCCTGGCAATAACCGGTGCTTTGGGTAAAAGTTGGGGTATAGGCTGTAAAATGAATTTTTTCGGGACCTACCCGAATTCTACAATTGTCGATTTCGTCGGCCGGGCCGCGATGCGCTTGCACATTTGACGAAAGCGCTAGGATGAAAAGAGCCGTCAGTGTGATATCGCTACGCAACAAGCGCTTCATTACCTGAAAAAACTTTAAGTTCATTTCTTAACCTCTTTTTGGTTATAGCTATTGGGTGTTTAAAGAAACGTCATCGACCCGGGGCGAAAAAGTACGGCAAAAAGTAATTCGCAATTTACGCTTCTTTTGGCCCTGGATTTTTAGGTTATCGGTTAACTCAAAATTAGTCAAATATGTATCGTTTCGAAACCAGCTGAGCTTATTCCTGGATATCCAATTCTTTGATTTTGCGAGTGAGCGTGTTACGGCCATAGCCCAATAAGGTGGCAGCTTCATGGCGTCTGCCGTGAGTATATTTCAAAGCCGAACTGATTAGGATGGATTCCACGATGGGAATGGATAATTTGGCGATATCCTGTTGCCCTGCCGATAACTGTTGATTAACCCAGTTTTCGTAAGCGGCTTCCCAGTTGTCATGTTTGATAGCGGATGAGGTGCCGCTATGCGGTGAAGTCAATTCTGGCGGCAGGTCCTCCATATGAACTTCCCGTCCGGAAGCCATAACAGTTAACCAGCGGCAGGTGTTTTCCAATTGACGGACGTTTCCCGGCCATTCCAATGCTCTGAGGAAGGTTTCGGCGTCCGGTTTCAAGGTTTTGATCTCGGTATTGAGTTCTCTGGCGGTTTTTTTTAAAAAATATCGCAGCAAAAGACCAATATCCTCTTTGCGTTCTCTCAACGGTGGAATATGGATTCTGATGACGTTTAACCTGTGAAACAGGTCTTCACGAAAACGTCCTTGCGCCACCAATTGTTCGAGGTTTTGATGGGTGGCGGCGATAATTCTGACATCTACTTTGATCGAAGAATGAGCGCCCACCGGGTAAAACTCGTTGTCGGCTAAAACTCTCAATAAACGCGTTTGCAGCTCGGCTGGCATATCGCCGATTTCATCGAGGAACAAAGTACCGTGATTGGCTTGTTCGAAACGACCGGCACGTCTGGTCTGCGCGCCTGTAAACGCGCCTTTTTCATGGCCGAATAATTCCGACTCCATTAAGTCTTTTGGAATGGCAGCCATGTTCAAAGCAATGAAAGGTTGATGTGAACGCGGGCTGTGGCGGTGCAAGGCTTTTGCGACCAATTCCTTCCCAGTGCCGGATTCGCCATTGATTAAGACGGTGATGTGGGAACGGGCGAGACGACCGATAGCGCGGAAAACTTCCTGCATGGCTGGCGATTCACCGATAATTTCCGGCGTATCCTCAATGATTTCGGTGATCTGATGAGCGGCTTCGTCGGTTTGTTTACTGTGAGCGCAAGCGCGTTGGACAATTTCAACGACCTCATTGATATCGAAAGGCTTGGGCAAATATTCGAAAGCTCCGCCATGAAATGCCGAAACCGCACTTTCCAAGTCCGAATGAGCTGTCATAACGATAACCGGTAACTCGGGGTATCTGCTTTGGATGTTTTTCAACAGTTCCAAGCCGTTCATGCCGGGCATGCGTATATCGGTAATCAACACGTCAGGCAGTTGATTCTCCAATTCGGCTAACAGATTATGTGCATCGGAAAAGCTTTGGGTTTCGATTGACGCTTTTTGCAAGGCTCTTTCCAGTACCCAACGAATCGACTTGTCATCATCGACGATCCAGAC
>JBNLEI010000213.1:0-21013 GCA_050304855.1 Methylococcaceae bacterium | reverse complement strand
ATAAGGTGCATTGAATAGGGCGTCAATAGGCGATAGCCGTATTGCGCCGTATGTTATGTTTCCTAGGTTATTTAATGAAAGTTAATCATGTCTGATTATCGACGCTATCGAATACCGGGCGGGACTTATTTTTTTACGGTTAACCTATTAGAGAGACGGCCAAATGATTTATTAATTCGACAGATTGGCGATCTTCGTACAGCGGTAAATGAAACTCGAAAACGATGGCCGTTCCATATTGACGCCTGGGTTGTATTGCCCGAACATTTACATTGTGTATGGACTTTGCCGGAAGGTCACGATGATAATTCAAACCGTTGACGTTGTATTAAACAGGCTTTTTCCAGAGCTATACCTAAAACGGAAAGACGTTCTGAGATTCGAATGTCTCGCGGTGAGCGAGGAATCTGGCAACGTCGTTTTGGGGAACACATGATTTTAGATGACGCCGACTACGCGGCACATGTCGATTATTGTCATATCAATCCGGTTAAACATGGGTTGGTAGAGCAAGTCGTTGACTGGCCTTACTTAACTTTTCATCGCTATGTAGCGCGTGGAATATACCCTGCCGATTGGGCAACATCCGCGGCTTTTCAATTGGATAGCGGTGACGGCGAGCGGCATTAAATATCGTTCGGCGCAATACGGCTATCGCCTATTGACGCCCTATTCAATGCACCTTATCGCGTTGAAGCGTTTTAGTCTTCGCGGAAAAACTAAGGTGAATGCACAATGGAAATTATTTTGCCTCATCCAAAACATCGAATAATTAGCTAATTGTGGAAGAATAGCCGCATAAAAGAGAAGTATTGGATAGAAAACAACGTTAAATAGAGCAACTAACTTAAATCAACTTAATCTTGATGTTAATTAAAAATTTAGGCATAGTCAGACAATCAAATTAATGAAGAAACAGAGGCTGAGGATTGCCCTTGTTTTTTAGGATTTTTCTACAGCCTCGTTAGAAACACATGAATAAAGAGATACATGGCTACCTACTTAGCGTAGATGAAAAGGGAAACTGGGAATATCCTAAGGATGGTCGTTGGGATATTCCTTTTGATGAGGTTATGTCGATCAAGCCGGATCTGGAAAAAATTACAGGTGTAACTCTAGATATAGACAAAAATGTCCAAGACGCATCGTTTCTTACAGACCTTGGACTCCTTGACGATAGGTATTATGACAGAGAAAAAGGGAGCGGAGCACTTTCATATCTATTTTCAATTCGCTTCTCCAATTTTGGCCGTATGTTCACTATCATGGGTACCGAGTGGCCGGAGAATGAAAACAAATACAACCTTGGTAAAGCAATCAAGTTTCTTAAAGATAGAAAATATACATATATACCGGAAGATGAGTTACAAGAACCATACGATGGTGTAAACGAGCCATTTGAGCCTAGTTTAACTTGGTGGACAAGATATTTTGATTATCTATAAATTTTCTAACATATCGCTCCAGCCGACGTTGGTGCTATCGTGCCTTCTCGGCTGAGCTTGGCTTTATCCGCGCCACTCCGCTTCGCTCCGTGACGCGTATTAATGGGTGATCGCCTTTAGTTGTTTAAATACCATTGTTAACAATTGGGAGACACATGATGAGAGATGAAGAAAAATTTAAAATTCATTATCCTGCATTGAATGCCGAGATCATTCATTACAGTAACATTAGAAGTGCATTAACGACTTTTCTCATTACTGTTTCAATCGGAACGCTTGTCGCATATTTAAGGATAAAAGGAGGTAATGGCAGCGAATCTGAGTTAGTAGAAAAGTTATTATTTTTTTCACATATTTTTTTATTTGCCGCGACTGCGGTATGCCTTACTTTTTCATATAGAACTGAGAAAGCGATTTTAAAAAAGAAAGCACTTTGGAGCTGGGCCATTAGCGATCCAGGTCAAGACAGACCAAAATATCCTGATAAATCCGAATTAAATTCAACTGATATAGTAGCTAAAATGCTCGCGGATATGATGAACTGGTTATTATTGATTGTTGTTTTGGCTATTTTTTTTAACACTAAAAACTTATAGAATCTGCAGAATCAATGAGGTCAAATCAAAAAATCAAAGAGTCAAAATCGCTTGATTAAGCACTCTTTATATTAGACAGCACGGATTTAAGATCGTTAATTTAGGTGATTGGCATCAGCGAATAAAGCTAATCGAAGGTATAGGGAAAACCTTGTTGAGAAGTTTTCCCGTTGATAAGTTTTGGTTTCGGCAGAAATATATCGGTCTAATCGAGAATTACAAGCCTAAGTCCGACAAGCCCGGATGGTCGTCGGGCCGTCGGCCTAAATCCCAATGAAATAACCGTTGCTCGGTTTTGATCGGTAGATCGTTAATGCTGGCGAATCGCCGTTGCATCAGTCCGAATTCATTAAATTCCCAATTTTCGTTGCCATAGCTTCGAAACCATTGCCCTGAGTCGTCATGCCATTCGTAAGCGAAGCGAACCGCGATGCGGTTGTCGGCTGTGGCCCATAGTTCTTTGATTAACCGATACTCCAACTCTTTTGCCCATTTTCTGGTCAAGAACGCGTGCACCTCGTCGCGTCCTCTCGGAAATTCGGAGCGGTTGCGCCATTGCGTGTCTTCCGTGTAAACCTGGACGACGCGGTCGGGGTCGCGGCTATTCCAGGCATCTTCGGCCATTCTGACTTTTTGCTCGGCGGTTTCGGGGGTAAATGGCGGTAACGGCGGTTTGGTTTGCATAGTGTTTCTCCTAAATCAGATGGAAATGTAGACAGCTCTGTCTACATAAAATGGTAGCAACGGTAGACAGAGTTGTCTACAATGATTTTGTTTTTCGCTTTTAATTTTGCAGGTATGAAGACTTCGGCACGCGACAGAATCTTGCTCACCGCCCACGATCTGTTTTATCGAGACGGTATTCGGGCAACCGGTATCGATAAAATCATTGCCGCTTCAGGCGTTGCCAAAGTGACTTTTTACCGGCATTTTCCGAGCAAGAACGACCTTATTTTTGCTTTCCTCGAGTATCGTCACCAACGCTGGATCGCTTGGTTTTCGGATGCTTTGAAAAGGCACGGCGGCCACTCAGGTGGTGGTTTGAGTCCATTGATTCCCGCGTTGACGGAGTGGTTCGGCGATCCGGTTTTTAGAGGCTGTGCGTTCATTAACAGTGTTGCGGAATTAGGCGAGTTAGATGAAGTTGTTGAGATTTCCAAACGCCATAAGCTCGATATGGCGACAGTGATTGCTGATTTGCTGCCCCCATCGGGAGAGCAAGCCAACATAGCTCAGGCGATTTCAATGGCGGTCGACGGCGCCATCGTTAAAGCGCAACTGGAAATCAAGAATGATAAGGAATGCACGGCATTGGATAGCCTGTCGATATTGATAGAGGCATTCAACGGCGAGCGTTCTAAGTGAGGTTTTGGTGGCTTATGAACGGCTCCAACTTAGGTTGAGAGTCAAGTTGGCGTTTGCACTTATTCGGAACTTTTAATTCCTTAACGCTTTGTAGCGCAGTGCGGACTTGGAATCTCCGCGGAATTTACCGCATCGATTCGACTTTCAGGAAGTGGAAACGAATGGCAAGGCTAATCTTGATCTATAGTACGTCTTGCTCGCCCAGAGGAGAGATTATGTTTATGAATCGTGGTTTATTGGCTCAGCTGCTAAAAACGCGTGAAGGTCTTATTGCGGTGATTGGCAGTACGGTTTACGGCTTGATGGGCTTATTTGCTCAATATGCGCCAACTGTGGCTTCGGTTTCCGGTTTTTACGGATGGTTTGCCCTTTTCATGCCTATACCGTTATTCTTGTTTTTCGTTAAAGTCGGCGGTTTCAGGAAGAATTTTGAATCAAACTGGTTTGATACCGGTATTATGATCGGTGTTGCGTTAATTCCTGTGATTCTCAAAATCGAATCGTTGATTAAGGACGGCTATTTCTCGTTATAACTCGATACAGATTATGTACGTTCCAAAGCATTTTGAAGTCACTAAAACGGAAGAGCTATCGGCTTTTATCGAAGCCAATGCTTTCGGGCAATTGATATCGACGGTTGAAGGCCGGCTGTTTTCTTCACACCTTCCCTTTGTTTTAGCAAATGAGGGGCATTCGCTAATTTGCCATGTTGCTAAAACCAATCCGCAGTGGAAGGACATTGAGGAACAGGAAGTCTTAGTGACATTTCAAGGTGCGCATGGTTATATTTCGCCATCTTGGTTTAATTCGCCGGGAGTACCGACATGGAATTATCAAGCGGTTCATGTTTATGGAACGGCAAAGCTTATTAATCGGCCGGAAGAACTGAAATTGATCGTCGATGGGCTGACAAAACACTATGAATCGTCGCTTAAAAAACCTTGGGAGCCCGAATATAGAGAGGCTTTACTGGATGCCATTGTCGGCATCGAAATAACTGTTAAAGAAATCCAAGGTAAATACAAACTGAGTCAAAATCGCGCAGAGAGCGACAGGCGGCAAATAGTTGATAAATTAGAGTCGGAAGGCCCAACGTTGTTATCTGAGGCTATGAAAAACGAGATATGATTTTCTAAAAGGTGGCGAATAACTTTACTTTTGCATTCATTCATTAATACTTCGATAAATACATTAAATCATGGAAATAGCCGGAATTGATCATATCGTATTAAGAACCACAAAATTAAAAGACATGCTCGACTTTTATTGCAAAGTTTTGGGTTGTCGGATCGAAAGGGAAACCTCGATTGAAATGGGGTTAACCCAATTACGTGCCGGACATGCATTGATCGATTTAGTTGCGGTAGATAGCCGCCTAGGCAGGATAGGCGGAGGCGCTCCGACAAGAACCGAAAACAATCTGGACCATTTTTGTCTTCAACTGAAACCGATTTCAGAAGACGCTATCAAGAAGCATTTGATGTCCCATGGCATTGCGGTCGACGATTTTGAAGACCGATACGGCGCGCAAGGAGTTGGAAAATCTATCTATATCAAAGATCCCGAAGGAAATACGGTCGAACTTAGGTCTCAAATTTAGTCCGCTGAAACGAGTCAAGTCATTCAGTGTGTTTGTTGGGCAACTGTCGTTGCACGCTGCTTTGTGTGGGCTAACTTTCGAGCATAAAAGCATAATTGAGTGAGCTATAGTCAAAACGCAGAATCCACTGAAGCTGGACTTTAGCCGGCAGTTTACATCGATAAAGCCAGTCCAGGGAGTGAAGGAAGGATGTTTGCGTTACCTAAGGGGATGATAATTTGTTCGCGACGTCACCGCAGAAGCATTTTTACTGCGACGAAGTCGACTATCAACGCCATAGACTATATCGACGTTAACCCCTTGAAGCATTGGCTACTTCAAACAAGTGGTAGACTGGCCATATTCCCCCCTTCATTGCTCTGTTGCGAAGGGAATTTGGTTGTGTGGAGATATTGATTCTTTGGTCTGTGGAGACGATAACAGGCGTCAGATTATGCTAATCGGACCTATGAGCTTAAAACAAGCTTCCAATTTCCTCTCATCCCTTGCCCAGGGTTCTTATTATTTATTTAAGTCTCATTTCTGAGTTTTACAAATGACGACGCGGCATTCAAGTAAAGCTCGCCATAAACGTAAGCATATTTATTAAATCAAGCAAGTACTGACAGCGCTAATGCTGCCGCTAACATCGTAATTATTTTTGTAGTAGACTGTTATCATTAAGGTCAGAATGCTATAAAAAACAACTATGTTAATAGGGATAAAAACGGTAAAAGCCTTGATGACACTTTTCAAGCCTTTTTTGTTATTCCTTAACATAAAAACTTTATAACTCATCACGTCACAGGTAGCTTCAATTTATATTTTTTGTTGTATTCTGAATTCCATGCTTATGGAAATATAGCTTAATTAAAGGCGTTTAATTTCACTCAATCTGAAATTTTTTGGAGTGTCATGAAAAGTTCCATATCTTGGATTGATATGAAGTCTGAGTTTACCGAACAACTCGCTGCTTTTTCAGACGGAAAAATCGACAGCAAGATTATAATCAATTCACTCGACGCGCTGCTGGCAAAAGACTCGCTTTCCGAAGACAAAGGCATTCAACAAGAATTAAGTGATTTGATCTCGTCAGCTAACTTGCCACCTGATTTGCATCGTTTGCTGATGAATAAACTCGTAGAACAAAATACGCGAGTCATCCTACGGCAAGCCGATTCCGCCGTCCCTACGGCTGAAGATTCACAAACCGATTCCGAAACTCAATATCATCAAACCTATTCTTCCTCGTTGCTACGGGATTTATTGCGCTGGGAGGCCAGCGACGCAAACAAAACGATTAAACCCGGTCAAATTATCAGAGGCACCTATCAACTGGAGTTCAAGATAGGCAGTGGCGGCATGGGAGAAGTATGGAAAGCCTTAGACCTTATTCAAGACGCAGGCGAGTCCCATGACAAATATGCCGCAATCAAATTTATCAATCATGAAATCAGACGGCATCCCGACGCACTTAAAGCCCTGATCAGGGAATTCGCCCGTTATAAACGATTAATCCATCCCAATATCGTTAAGGCCTACGAATTAAATCGCGATGGATCGGAAGTTTTTATCGCGATGGAGTATCTCGAAGGCACTTCGTTAAAACAGTTCATCGAGCAGCATCCCGACGGCATCTCTCTCAAGGAAGCGCAACCCATTATTAAAGCCATGTGCGACGCCTTGGATTATGCCCATCAAGAAGGCATCATCCATCTAGATTTCAAGCCGGGCAATGTTTTCTATAACCCCCAATCGCATATCGGTAAAGTCATCGATTTTGGCATTGCCCGTCTCAGTAGCCGCCAAGATCGAGATAAAACACGTTTCGATCCCGGCAATTTAGGAGCGATGACTACGGCCTATGCCAGTATCGAGATGTTGATACAAGAAGAACCCGATCCTCGGGATGATATCTATGGGTTGGCTTGTGTCGTTTATGAAATATTGTCGGGTAGGCATCCATTCGATAAAAAACTGGCCTTGAAAGCGGAAAGTATGAAAATGAAGCCAAATCCCATTCAAGGTTTAAGTAAGGAGGAGCTTGACGCTATTTTGCATGGACTTAGTTTCCATCGTGACCAGAGAACCCCAAGTGCTAAGCAGTTTTATGATGAATTGTTTTCCCCCAGAATAATTGCCAAAAAAAAACGTTTACGACAAATAATTGCCGGCTTAGTCATCACGCTAACGTTAATTAGCATCCCTTTCATCGCTTATCACGTTTATGATCACTGGACTTTTAGTCAAGTTAAATCGGCTATCACTGATGGAGAATTTGATGGGTTGAACGACTTTAAAATGCTTTCCGTGGAAGATCAAATGGAACTGATCAATGATCGTACCGTTCGTCTGGCGTTGCTCAAACTGGCAGCTACTCATTACCAGAATCAGGATGTTCTGCGCTTTATCGAACAGCTCGACCCTATTGTTCAACAAACTTTATTATCCAATCAAACGGTCAGAGAATATTTGATTTCACATTTTATTGGGTTGATTGAACAAGCAATTGAAGCCGATGAGTTCGACCTCGCGAAACGAATATCTCAACAACTCCTAAGACAATATCCGGACTCTATACAATTGATGGAGCAAGCTCGTTCTGTCGAACCAAAAAGAAAAGCAAGAATAGCGAGCTTATTAAACCAATACCGCCAATGTTTACTCGATATTTCCCAGCCATTGATCGAATTGTTCCCTTGCTTGCTTGTTAGCAAAGAACGACTACAGAAAATCGATGCGTCAATTACCTTTCCGGCGTCCGCGACATTAACAAGTCGCCTCGAAAAGGAAGCCCAGTCTTACTTGAATACCGATCAAATAGGAGCAGCCTCTCAATTGCTAGACAAGTGGCACAGCATAGAGCCGATGGAAAATGATCGCCGTGCCCAACTTGAAAAACAGTTACTCCTGATGAAGGAAGTTGAGGCATTAAGCGAAAAACTTCAATCGAGTGATAACGTTCAACTGCAACAACACATATCGGAATTGCAACAAGTCAATCCCATTGTGCGCCAACAAACATTGTCTCGGCCTGAGGTCAAGCAACGATTGCTGCAATTTTATAATGATTCAGTTTCCGCCTATTTAAAAGACAACAATTTCAAACCGGCCCAGTCTTTGGTTTCAGATGGAACAAACTTATTTTCTACCAACCGTGCTGAAGTTCTTAAGCTAAAGGTTCTGGCAAAAACAATTCAGCGACAAGAAACGATTTACCTTGAAACTTTAACGCGTGACTACCAAACGGAGTTGAAACAAACTGAACCGAATGTAAAACAAATCCAGACCATCATAAAAGCTGTTTCAAAGGTGTCTCCTAAACATGTCTTGCTGACGCTACCTACAATCAGTGAAGCCTACTCAACCAAAATCGTCGCGGCTATCGATAACGACCATTACGAGTTGGCGGAGCGTCTATTGAAAGACTGGAAAACATTGAAACCGGCAGATTCAAATAGCAAAAACTATATAGAATTAACGCAAAAAAGAAGCGCTGATCTTTTAGCATTTCACAACCGAGAAAAACTGTCCCGCAAACTAGAACAAGCTATCGCTAGTGGCCATCTCGAATCAGTCGACCTAGTATGCAAGGAAGTAAAAACAACATTACCGTCCAGTGACCAGCAAAAGATTATCAACAATTTTGGCGAACAACTCACCGCTTTTTATGGTCGCCAAATCGATTCGTTTATTCAACAAGACGCATACGATGACGCTAAAGAGGCTTTAGCAAAGCTACAAGCGACATTGCCCGATAGCAAAAAAAATGCAATCTTTGAAAAACATATTGTCGACAGAAAAAATTCAAGAATTGAACAATTGCTTAATGAAAGCCTAGCGGCCATTAATACCGACAGCATAGAGCGTTTGGCAATTTTTGGCCCGCTAATGAAACTGCGCGATATCGATGCCAGTTACTTGAATAAACATGATGATGTTTTTGTCCAATTGAAAAAAAGATTACTCAAATTGATGAATACTCCAAAATCGATCCCTCAACTGGCCGGGATAATTAATCAATGGGAGCAATTTAATAACGAGAGCAATAGTAGCAGCGAAAACAGTAAAGAATTTATCAGGACAACTAAAAACCTAATCGCTCTACGTTGTTTATTCAAAGGCCGTAAATACAAAAGAAGCAATCAACAGTCGACTGCCAATAAATACTTCATGCTTGGTTTGTCTATGGAACCTATTCAAACTGTCCGGGAAGCGCTGGAAAAAGAATTATTGAAATAGGCCTCCGTATTTAAACGGCTCAATAGGAAACACTGAACTATGTATAGCAACAGTATGCGCAATAAAAAGAACGCAATCCCTTATGTCATTAACAAATATGGCATACTTATATTGATAGCTTTGATCAGTGGATGTGCGAAACATTTGCCTCGCGTCGAACAGCCGCTTGATTATCAATTCGTTAGGGTACAAGCGGGCGATAGTTTCAAGTCCTTAGCAGAACAATATACCGGTGACGCCAACTTAGCATACCGCATAGAGGAATTTAACGGCTTAAAACAGCCGATAGCCGGCCAAGAAATTATCATACCTCTCAAACCTTTCCGTCCCGGTGGAATGACGGCCAACGGCTATCAATTAGTTCCTGTATTGAGTTATCACAACTTCAGCCGCGGACCCAGCTCGAATAAAATGACTGTTTCTGCAAAAGACTTCAGGGAACAACTCAATTATTTAAAAGAGCATAACTACCATGTTATCACCATGGACCAATTGCATGAGTTTCTTGATTACGGTCAGGTGCCCGAAAAATCCGTTTTGATCAGTATCGATGATGGTTGGATTTCCAGTTACGAAATCGCTTACCCGCTTCTTAAGGAATTCGGTTTTAACGCCACACTATTTATTCCCACGAATTTCATTAAGTCGGGCAACACCCGTGCCGTTAATTGGAGCCAACTCAAAGAAATGGTTTCTGACAGCACAATCAACATTCAATGTCACAGTAAATCACATCGGGACCTTAGTTCCATCAATGATAACGAATCGTTTGCCGATTATATCCGAGCGATAAATCAAGATGTGACTAACTCGAAACAAATCATCTATGACAAGCTTAATAAGTCGGTTACCGCTTTGGCTTACCCGTTTGGTAATACCAATCCATTAGTCATGGCCTTACTTAAATTAAGAGGTTATAAAACAGCCTTTACCGTTAACCGGCAGGGAAATCCATTCCATTTACAAAGCTTAAAGCTTAATCGCTCAATGATTTATGGAACCTTTTCGATAAGACAATTTGAGAAAAATTTGAACTATTTCGAGCAAACAGACATAGCAGAACAAGAACCTATCGATACACTAACCCCGCTTGCCAAAATCCTCGAGCAATCACCGGAAAAATTCGAGCACAATAAACAATGGCGTAGTGCATTGTTGGCTTGGAAACTGCGCCGTGACAAGTTATTGTCACAATTAAATCAGCTTAGCCAAGATAATAAAACAGCCGAAAAGGAATTGCTGAACCTAAGACAATCCATTACCGAAGCCAAGCAAAAAGTGCTGAGTATATCCATTAAATTAAACGATATCTCCAAGCAATATTATCTTGCCGCAATAAAAAATATGCATGAAGAAAGCGCGCAAAAATTGTTGCTACAAACATTATTATTCAATCCAGAAAACAAGGCCCCAATCGAGTTATTTCAAACCGATATGGGTAAGAACCGATCTTTGATCTATGAAGTCAAAGCTAATGACAATTTTGCTTCAATTGCCAGCCAAATGTATCAAGACCCTGAAAAAGCCATTCTGGTCCCTCTTTTTAACAATAATGTTACGGAGGAGGCAAAGTTAAGCGAAGGAATGAAACTATCGTTACCGGCGATTCCAGTTGATATCAAAATCAAACGGGCCACCGGTGGAAAAGATTGCCACATCACGTTAACCAAAGATCCGAAATCGATGGCCAATGACTTGTATGCTATCGCCATTGAACATTTTAACAACGATAGAATATCCGACGCGATTGAGAACCTTGAATCGGCGCTTTGCTTAAATCCTAATCATACTCAGGCACGAGAAATGTTAGAAATGTTAAAGGATATTTAGATTAAACCTGGCGGGGGTGGCTCGGTAGTTCCAAGATACGTCGTTAATGCGCTGTACCAGCCGATAAATCTATTTTTTTCCTAACCAACATGCTTTATTTTCCCCAAAATATGCATTTAAAACCCACATGCGCATCCCTGCGCAATAGCATTTGAAGTTATTCCGCGTTACGAAGCGCTTTACAGTTTCCGTTCACAACGCCATCCGGGCTGACGGTGAAGCCGCCGTTTCCAATGAAAGCGGGAAGACCTTCAACTTTAATATGACAACCGGTCACTTGGTTTCTGCCGTCGATGTAGACAGGTTCTACATCTTCATCCGAGAGATAGCGAGCTTGGCAGGTCGCTATAACGAATTGGTCATTCATCGTCACTTTTGTTTTTGCATCCCCTTGATAAGTAAACGCGTCGTTTTCGGCGATGATGTGACACTTATCTTTCCAGGTATTGATACCGATAAAAGGAGCTTCATGCATTTGTTCGCCGCCACCTATCGCGTTGGCGTTGAATGCTGCAACCATAAGCCCGATACCTAAAAGACAGATTTTTTTCATACGGAGTTTCCTCTGAGATTGTAATAGTAAGTCACACCCCTTTGATTGGGGTGTGAAAACGTTAATGCAATCACTTTGCCAATTTCATGTTATTGAAAAACAATGCTATTTTTGTAATTCAAAATTAAACTATGTTAGAAATATCTAATTTAACGCAAAGGCAGTGCCTTATCCCCGAAAAAGTTCGTTTTACAATCGAATGCTATTTGGGGTATTTATAATCCAGTCTTAATCAAGCGCTTTACTGATAATCAGCTGCTTATGCTGACGGTTGCGGCGTCGCGTTAAGAAACATCAACTTAATGTAGTTATTATCTTTGAAACACACGATTAGTGATGGACGACCCAACAGGAGAATTATCGTTATGAAAACATTGATAGGCGCCGTGATCGGCATCGGTATTATTGCGGCATTGTCCTTTGTCGGTTGGCAAATGTATTTGAGTAACAACTCGGATTCGGAAATCACCGTCATCGAGCAAATCAAGAAGGTGGCTAAGCTTCAAACGATAGAAATGAAAGCTGCAACTACGTTAGAAAAATCTAAAAAGGATTGGGCCGGTGCTGTAAAACACACTGTCTATTTTGCGGAGGGTACGGTTACTGCCAGCATCGACTTGGAGAAGATGGAAATTGAATTGGACAACGAAAACAATGTAGTCAAAATCAAGCTCCCCAAGAATGTCGAGATTTCCAACGCGTCGCACGACAGTTTCAAGATTGTTTGTACGCATGGGACTCTAACGGCTCCCAATTTCACCGATGCTGAAAGGTCAGGACATATTAACGAAGCATTTTCAATCATTAAGAAAAAAGCGACAGACGTGGGAATCGGCGCCATGGCATTGAAGCGGGCAAAAGAATATCTGACGACGTTTATTAGTGCGTTGGGACATGAGGTTCAATTTATATAGGCTTGTGCGTTGTTTTGGGAATTACCCTTTGCCTCGAGACGATATTCCGGAATGCAAGTTCGTTAGACATACCCGTCGACTGATGTAAATCCATTGTCTTTGAATGAGTCTTGTTTTTACGGCCAGTCGGATAAAAAATCAGGCTAACGGAACATTGGATTAAAGAGCCCGATTTATTGTCTAATTGTCGGTCCGCAATGGAAACAACTGATGGCTAAGATTGCCGCACATCGGGTTGTATGAGGAAGGCAAGGACCGGTGTTTAAAATGCGACCGGAAAATCAATGGGTGTCGACTGAGTATGGCGAATGGTAAGCTCGATATAGAAAATGTTCGAATCTTTACGTTTAACTGTCACAGGCGGAAAACTATCATGTCATTCAAATTCTTTATGTCTTACGAATATATTGTTGCAATCTTGATTGCGTTGGTTCCGATTATTTATGCGGTGGTACAGGCTATGCTCGATGCAAAAAAGGACGTTAAGGTGGTTTGTTCGACGTGCATTTCAGATCTGCTTGAGGCCAAGACTCGGGGTATTGAAGAAGCGATGCGTCGTTTAACTGTGTTAATCGGCGACAACAACATGCCACTGAATTTCGAAGTTTGGCCGATAACATTTCATTTGGATGGAGACGATTATTGCGGGCAATATCAAAGCGGTATGACAGGGAGATTTTCACGCGATGGAAACGGGCTCGGACATGTATGCCTTTGGGACGTCGAAAAGGAAAACAGATGGCTTCCCTTCACAGTCGAGAACGCCGAGAAGATAGAAGACCAATTACTTCCCGTTCACGAGGCTATGCATGGTTGGTTTGTCGGACGTCAGGGAAACTACTTCATCCAGGAGCCGTTTTGTAAGTATGTATCGTTCATTATTTCGGAAATGCCGGGAGGGCCGGAGTATTGTGGCTGGTTCAGCACTGTTCAGGATGATAGTCCCGATAGATTAATGAAATATCTGTGCGAAATGGGAATGACGCCGCAATCGGTGGTACAGGTTTTGAAAGAGGCGGCGAAATCAGCAGCCGACAGGGGAAGAGCGCTTACTGAATCTGAATTCGCGGATATCGTTTCGGCAGTGCTGGGAACCGATACCACTCCGGCTTTCCGGGCTGCAGGCATTCTGCCGTGATGGTCTGGAAATTGAGGTTTTGAGAGTCATATGGGTTGCCGGGAGTTTTCTCCGGGGAAGTGGGCGGAGACTTCAAACCTCGTTCTAGATTTAGTATCAACGCCTAAGAATTAAAGCAACCGATCGCACACTGGAATGAATACCTCATTTTTGACCATTGGTCGGAAGCGATAGTGTTTTTAATTTTACGGCAAGCAGGATAAATTCGCTTATAATCACTCCACTTATCAGAAAAAAGGGGGATGATTATGCCGGCCGATATTCTGCTGACCGTTCTGGCCACATCGGTGATACAGTCGATTTTCGGTGTCGGGGTGTTGCTGTTCGGCACGCCCTTGCTGTTGTTGCTGGGGTACGATTTCGTCAACGCGCTCAGTGTGCTGTTGCCGATTTCCATCGCCATCAATTCTCTGCAAATCATCAAACATTATCGTTATATCGATACCGTTTTTTTCAGAAACGTATTGTTTTATACGATTCCTTTTGTCGTCCTGTTTCTGTTCATTGCGACGTCGAACCGAATCAACATCGGTTTTTTGGTTGGCGCTTTTCTGATATTCGTTGCTTTGAAAAATTTTCTCCCGGCCGTCGAGCGTATGCTTGAAAATCTGGTGAAATACGAGAAAGCTTATTTGGGGACGATGGGATTGATCCACGGCCTGACCAATCTGGGCGGCGCCTTGTTGACAGCGATTGTTCACGGCAAGCAATACGATAAAAATACTACCCGCGTGACCGTGGCTGTTTGTTACGCGACGTTCGCAATCTTCCAATTGGCGACGCTACTGCTGTTGGGGAGTCAATTTGAATTAAGCTATGCGCAGCATGCGACTTTTTTACAAATAGGCGTTATTGTATTTCTGCTAACAGAAGAACTGGTCTACAGTGATATAGATAATAATAAATACAGTAAATTTTTTGCGGCCTTTTTGCTGGCCTCGGGAATTTTGCTCATAACAAAATCTTTATAAGGAAGGCATGATGAAAAAAATATTCAATTATTTTCTGATCGGGGTATTGGCGTTTATTCCGGTGGTGGTAATTTTGCAGATCGTTTGGTTTGTCAAAGACCGTTTTGCCGATATGGTCAAGATGGTTTACGGCTATTACGAAAACTACGCCGTGACTTTCACCTTGTTTGTCATCAGTTTTGCTTTGTTCGCTTATGTCGGTTATCGCGTCAGTATGGGCAGATCGTCGATTATTGCCGCCATCGATGCCGTGATTAACCGCATCCCTTTTTTGAATACAATCTATCGAGTTACCAAAAAAATCGTCAATATGGTGTCGGGGCACGAGCCGCAAAAAGCCAAAGAGGTGGTTTATATCGAGTACCCGAAAGATGGATTGTGGGTGCCCGCCTATGTCACCAATAGAGAAAACGACCGCTATATTTTGTTCGTGCCGACTTCACCCAACCCGACTTCCGGTTTCACCGTAATCGTGCACGAATCCAGAGTACGTAAGTCGCAAATGAACATCGAGCAAGCGACCAGTTTCATTATCAGTGTGGGAGTGGATTTCGACAAAATGAACGAGGTTAACGATTTGCCGCAATGAAATCCTTGGAAGCATTGCTTAATCAACTCAGTTCGATTGTCTGGGGGCCAGTTATGCTGGCCTTTTTATTGGGTGTCGGTATTTTTCTTACGGTTGGCTTGAGAGCTTTTCCATGGCTGTTTACGCCAAAAGCGGTTGTATTCTTATGGCGCAGCAGAAAATTGGCGCAGAACGGCGATATTACCCCTTTTCAAGCTTTGATGACGGCATTGTCGGCGACCATTGGCACCGGCAATATTGCCGGCGTGGCGACAGCCATCGTTATGGGCGGACCGGGGGCCGTGTTCTGGATGTGGTTGACAGCATTGTTCGGTATGGCCAGCAAATACGCAGAAGCGGTGTTGGCGGTAAAATACCGCGAAGTCGATGAATTGGGCCAACATGTCGGCGGTCCGATGTATTACATCAAAAACGGCTTGGGACGGAACTGGCGCTGGTTGGCCTGGTTGTTTGCCTTGTTCGGCACGCTGGCGGCTTTCGGAATCGGCAATATGGTTCAGGCCAATTCGGTGGCCGATGCGATCGAAGCGAGGTTTCAAACCCCCGACTGGGTGACCGGGGCGGTGCTGACGTTATTGACCGCCGGCGTGGTTATCGGTGGCATCAAGCGCATCGCCGAAGTGGCCGCCATGCTGGTGCCGTTGATGGCATTGTCTTATACCGTTGCGGCTGTTTATGTGATCGCGGTCAATTACGATCAGGTGCCGGCTGCGTTTCAGTTGATTATCGAAAGCGCTTTCAGCGGAACTGCGGCGATCGGCGGATTTGCCGGGGCTACAGTCTGGGCGGCGATCCGTTTCGGCGTCGCTCGCGGGGTTTTTTCCAACGAAGCCGGTTTGGGCAGTGCGCCGATCGCCCATGCCGCGGCGCAAACTAAAGAACCGGTACAACAAGGTATGGTGGCCATGCTGGGAACACTGATCGATACCTTGGTGGTGTGCAGCATGACTGCATTGGTTATTATTATTAGCGGAGTATGGCAGGACGGGAAAAACGGCGCGGCGTTGTCGACGCTGGCGTTCGAAAACGGGGTGCCCGGGTGGGGCGGTTATATTGTCGTTTTTGGTCTATCTGTCTTTGCTTTCACGACCATTTTGGGTTGGAGTTATTACGGTGAACGATGTGCTGAATTTTTGTTCGGGACCCGGATTATCTGGCCGTACCGCATGCTTTGGTTATGTGCGATTCCATTCGGCGCCATGGGTAAACTGGCGATGATCTGGTTGTTGGCGGATGTCATGAACGGTTTGATGGCGATTCCCAATTTGATCGCGCTCGCCTTATTGAGTCCGGTAGTGTTCAGACTGACCGGAAATTACTGGAAAAATTCCTGATTGGCCTGTGTAGGCTCAATCAAACAAGATAGCATGAGATTGGAATATATTTTACGTCATTGGGCGGTGTGGCCGCCTCTACAGAGCGATCCTCAACAGGATTTATCTTCGGCTCAGTCGACATTGTTGGAGAGCGTACCGAAAATGCTCAGGCGCCGCTTGAGCCCTCTGGCTAAAACCGTATTTTGTGCCGCCAATCAATGTCTCGAAGATGACACCGACGTCCCGACGGTATTTAGTTCTACGCACGGGGAACTTGCGAAATCCTTTGCCATGATGGAGATGCTGGAAGCCGGGGAGGAAATTTCGCCTACTTCATTTAGCCTATCCGTTCATAATGCAATTTCCGGCCTGTTTTCGATGGCGTGGCAGAATAAACTACAGAGTACCGTCGTGGCACCAGGCGAAGAGGGTATGGCTCCTGGTTTCATCGAAGCTTCGGGTTTGTTGCAGGAAGGGGCTGAGCAGGTCTTGTTGGTGTTTTACGATGAACCGCTGCTCGACTTTTATCCTTCCGCGCCGTTTAAACTGGGGACTGAAGAAAGCTGCGCTTTGGCGTTACTGCTCGTAAGGCGAGGCCATGGGGCAAGCTTATCCTTGTCATCGTCGGATTTGATCGGCGATGACGGCGAGCAACCTGTGCAGTTGCCGCTCTTTATCGATTTTCTGGCCGGGCCGCAAACCGAGCTGGTTTTTAAAACCCCGCGACATAGCTGGCGTTGGGAAAAGAATGCGCAAGTGGCTTGATTACTGGTGGCGTTTGTTCGCCACGGGCCTGAGTTTCACCATTTTCGGACTCGGCGGTTTTCTGTTGTGGATAGCGGTGTTTCCGCTACTGAATGCCGTACCCGGAAGCAAAATGCAAAAACGACAATGGGCGCAGAAATGTGTGCATTACAGTTTTTATTTTTTCATCGGACTGATGCATCGCATCGGTATCATGACTTATGAAATCACCGGTCTGGAAAAACTCAACCGTCCGGGGCAACTGGTTATCGCCAATCATCCCACCTTGATCGATATCGTTTTCCTGATCAGCCGAATTCCGTCGGCAAACTGCATCGTCAAGGAGAAGTTATGGCATAATCCCTTTACCAGAGGACCCATCGTCAATGCCGGTTATATCAGTAATGGCGATCCGGAAAAAATGCTCAACGATTGCGTCGACTGCTTGCAGGATGGCGGTACCATGGTGATTTTTCCCGAGGGAACCCGCACTGTTCCCGGTCGGCCGTATAAATTTCATCGGGGAGCGGCGGCCATTGCGTTGCGCTCCGGAGCTATTGTCACCCCGGTTACTTTGAGCTGTGTCCCCAGCACCCTGACCAAAGCCGAAAAATGGTATCAGATCCCGCATCGCCGTTTTCATTTGGCGATGCATGTCGGAGATGATATGGTGCTGGACGATTTTCAGGCAATTGATCCGAAAACTCTGGCCGTCCGCCGTTTCAACCGTTATTTACAGGACTATTTTAGCCAACAAAGAGAACACTATGAGCAGTTTGGAGAATGAATTAAAACAATTGATTATCGAATCGTTGGATTTGGAAGATATCGGCATAGATGATATCGATAGCGAGGAAGCTCTTTTTAATGAAGGATTGGGCCTGGATTCGATCGACGCGTTGGAATTGGGGTTGGCTATCAGAAAAAAATATAATGTCCGCATCGACGCCGAAAAAGACGACGTGGTGAAAATCTTCGCCTCCGTCGCCGCATTGGCCAAGTTTATTGAATCTGAACGGAATTGAGGAGCGTATGAAAAATCGCGAAGACATTCTGCAGTTGATCAGGGACATTATGCAGGAAATGTTTGAAATAGATGAAGACGAAGTGACTTTGGAGGCGCGGTTGTACGAAGATTTGGATTTCGATAGCATCGACGCGGTCGACATGATCGTCAAGTTGAAAGAAATGACCGGTAAGGCAGTAAAGCCCGAGGATTTCAAAAATGCGCGTACAATCAATGATGTGGTGGAGGCCGTCTACAAACTGATTAACGACTGATGCGCAGACTGGTTAACGGCGCGATTGCAATGTTGACGCTGTTATATCCCCTGGCCGTCTATTTCGGCATTCAATACGTAGATCCTTGGCAGATCGCCTCGGCTCTGGCGGCCTTGTTGTTGTTGCGGCTGGTAACGGGCAGAGCCTCCGACAAAGGCAATCAATTGGTACTGATTGCGGCGGTATTGTATTGCGGCTTCGCCGTGTTAGAAAACAATCTGATTACGCTACGGTTTTATCCGGCATTGATCAATTTGGGGCTGTTGATCGTATTTTCCGCTAGCCTTTATTTTCCGCCACCGGTCATCGAGCGCCTGGCGCGCATTCAACATCCCGAACTGCCGCCGAAAGGCGTTCGATACACTCGACGCGTTACTGAAGTCTGGTGCGCGTTTTTTCTGATGAACGGTACGATCGCTGCGGCGACGGCACTATGGGCCAGTTTTGCCTGCTGGAGTCTTTACAACGGCCTGATTGCCTACGTCCTAATGGGATTATTGATGGCCGTTGAATATCTGATACGTATAAGGACGCAGGAACATGTGCGCTGATCTGCTACCGCTTTCCAGAGTCGCG
This sequence comes from Methylococcaceae bacterium, assembly GCA_050304855.1. Classification (GTDB taxonomy): domain Bacteria; phylum Pseudomonadota; class Gammaproteobacteria; order Methylococcales; family Methylomonadaceae; genus Methylomarinum. Next base: position 1,874 of record JBNLEI010000213.1, on the reverse strand, counting down.
TTGCCGCAAGACGATGAGCGGATCGTTACCGTTCATCGCGGGCAGACGATAAGCCACCGACGTTTTTGCGCCGAGGTCGCCGGATTGTCGACGATGTTCGAACGACAGCCACAACGGCATTACGCTATTTATTACGAATCGGCCTATCCTTTTGCTGTGACGTTGTTTGCTCTCTGGCATGCGGGAAAGCAGGTTTGGATTGCGGGCAATAATCGGCCGGTAACGGCGGAAACACTATTACAACAGGATTGTCGGCTGTTGGGAGAATGGTCCGGACAGGCGGTGCTAGAAGGGACGGATGGCAAGTATGCCGGGATTGGCTATGCAAATGTTGAAACGACAGCGCATTCCCAAACCATTCTTGAGTCGCTAGATTTGCAGCGGACGCGGTTGACCATTTTTACATCCGGTTCCGGTGGAGAAACGAAGGCGATCGCGAAGACCCTTTTGCAGTTACAACGCGAAGTGGACGTGTTGGAAGCTCAATGGGGAATTATGCTGGGACGGGCCTCCGCCGTGGCGACAGTAAGCCATCAGCATATTTACGGCTTATTGTTCAGATTATTGTGGCCGTTGGCTGGCGGCCGTCCTTTTTACAGCGAAATGTACTTGAGTCCGGAGCCGATGCTGAACGCCGTGGCGACCGAGGAGGCTTATTGGGTGGCAAGTCCTGCACAATTGAAACGGCTGGACGAAAGGAGCGAATGGGAGAAAATTGCCTCGTTAAAGGCAATTTTCAGTTCGGGCGGCGCGCTGGCCATTGAGGCGACCCAGGCAATTGAGGATTCCAGCGGTTTGCAGGTCGTTGAAGTCTACGGCAGTTCCGAAACCGGCGGTATCGGCTGGCGCAATGCGTCAATCGACGTCAGATGGACTCCGTTTATGGGGGTCACCCTCAGTCTGGATCAGTCAGGGCGCTGCCGGCTCGATTCCCCATTGTTGCCCCAACCGGCGGAGGACTGCTTGCTGGATGACAGGGTCGAGTTATATGACGATGGCTGTTTTCGTTTGGCGGGACGGCTTGATCGGATCGTTAAGGTGGAGGAAAAACGTTTGTCATTGGATGAACTGGAGCGGGTTTTAAAGCAGTCAGGCTGGATTGAGCAGGTGTATACGCTGCTTTTGCCGAATCGAAGAGATCGTGTTGCGGCTGTTATCGTGTTGAACGAAAACGGAAAAGTTCGGTATCGGCAGCAAGGTCGTCAGCGTCTGATCAAAGCGTTGAAAAAGCAGTTAATGAGGTCGTTCGAGGCGGTGGTGCTGCCGCGCAAATGGCTGCTGACGGAAAGTCTGCCGTTAACACCCCAAGGCAAAATCGATCGCGAATTGTTACTTCAATTATTGACGCAAAATAAAGAAAAGTTGCCCCGGTTGCTTTATTGTTGTCACGAAGCTAATACGCTTAGGCTGGATTTATGGGTTTCCGGCAAACTGATCTATTTTGACGGCCATTTTCCGGAACAGCCTATTTTGCCTGGCGTCGCGCAATTGGCATGGGTGGAACATTACGGCAAACTCTTTTTCGCTATCGACCGACCGTTTTTGACGATGGAAGTCATCAAATTTAAAAAAATCATACAACCGGAGATGTCGGTGATATTGCAGTTGGAATGGAAAGCGGAAACCGGCAAACTCTATTTTGAATTGAACTCGGCTGCAGACTCGCACAGTTCAGGCCGAATGGTGTACGGAGAACGGTAGTGGAAACCTGCGCGATCATTCCGGTTTACAACCATCAGGAAGCCATCGTTCATGTGGTTAGGGAGTTGCAGCCGTTCGGATTGTTTTGTTTCTTAGTCGACGACGGTAGCTCTGAGGTTTGCACGCGGGTGTTGGAAACGCTAGCCGAAAGGGAAAAAGATTGGGTTACCCTG
>JBNLEI010000212.1:0-23601 GCA_050304855.1 Methylococcaceae bacterium | reverse complement strand
TCGTTTTTGGCGATCAGCTGATTGGTGGCGTTATATTCAAAGGTCGTGACGCGGTTTTCCGCATCGGTCACGCTGACGACGTTGTTGTAAGCATCGTAGCTTTTTTGAAAGCCTTTGCCGTCGGTTTGGTTGATTTTGCTGAGCAGGTTTTTGACACCCAGGTTTTCGGCGAACGTGTACACCTCGACCGTGCCGACGGCGTCGGTGACCGTGGTTTGGGTTGCCGAATCGTAACTGAGCGAGAAATGTTCCTGCGGCACGCTGTTAGTGGTTTCGGCATATTCGGTGACGATGGCTCGGCCGTCCGTTGAGTAGGCATAGGTCGAGTAACGGGTGCCGTTTTCGTCGCTGATGCCGGTTAAGGCATGAGGATAGGTCGTGTTTTCGTAGTGATATTGTCTGAAACGGGTGTCAGGATAAATGACTTTGACCAGATTGCCGATGGCATCGTATTCGTATCGATAGACTTTGAGGTCGGGAGTCGTCAGGGTTTCCAGTCGGTTATCGGAATTGTAAACGAATGATAAGGTATGGCCGAACGGACCGGTAACGCTTTCCAACAAACTTTGGGCGTTATAGTGATACTCGATGGTGTTGCCGAACTTGTCGGTGCGACTAAGCAGTTTACCGGATAAACTGTAACGCTCGATAATGCCCTGGTTATCCGAAATCGTGAATCCTGTAGCGTCTTGGTTCAGTGTCAAATGGCTGTCGGCATCGCTTTGCCAAAGACCTTCATTGAGAGAAAATTTTTCACCCCGACCGGTCGGTTGGCGAACATGAATTTTTCCATTTGACATTTCCAACTTGGAAATCAATTGATGCCTCCAGCCGTAACCAATACTGCTGTCAACTGCCGTCAACTTGCTGTTGTAATGTCGAGTGAAGTCTATCTCGATATTTTTTACACGATAGTCGATTTCTTCTTGGTATTTATTGCCAGTAGATGGGTCGCAAGGGTTACCTATACCACACGAAGGTTCTCCCAGATTTTTTTCGTCTTCGATAGCAATCTGACTATGTGGTAATAAATTTCCTATTTCACAGAGTTTTTGTGCATCATACCGGAACTTTGCTCCATACCCTTTTCCTAACTTAGTTTCACGATAGGCCTCGTGGTATACAGTACATCCTGAAATACTATAATCGATTTGATAGTTATTATGATAATTCCGAAATATTCCACCAATAATATATTCCCCGCCCACCATCTCACATGCATCTTTATATATTGAATAATACGGATGTTCATTACTTTGATCGAAATATCCAAACCCTAACCATTCACACCAAGAAAAACTTTTAGTTGGAATCAGACAAATGCTTAAACAAATAATTTTAGAAAAGATTCTCATAATATTGCCAGATATGTTGGGGGAAGAATAATGGTATAGAGTCGACTAGTTTTTTGACGGATATCGACATTCAATATCCTTTTTATGAACAGTCATGGTTTCTCACATATATTAACTTCTAATCTCTACTGCTAAAATATTACGGGCAACATAAATCAGGTGACGAGAAGCTTTTTCGTCTATAGACCGTAAATACAATTCACACACAGGCAAAGACTAACGGCAAAAGTCAGTTATCACAATAATCATTGGTCTTAATTGTGAAGTAATTCCTTAATTTTTTAGGCTACTACGTTAAAACTCTCTGTCAATTTATTGATAACGCGAATATCTGAATGGGATGCCTTGAATGCGTTTTTAAACGGTTGATTATTAGCTTGGCTACTCAAAGCAACTTTTGCTAAAAAGCAGCGGTTTGTATCGGTTAATTAACAACAGCCACCAAACCGCTTTCCAAAATACCGTCGAATATAAACTGCACTGCCAAACCCGACAGAACGACGCCGAATAAGCGGCTGATGACTAACATACCCGTTAAGCCGAGCAGTTTATGGATTTGACTGGCAGTGATCATGCAAATGAAAGTGAAGAGCAAGACTGCCAATAAAGCGCCGTAGACGCATAGTTGCTGAGACAGGTCGCCTTCGGTGTTGACAGTTAATAAAATAGTACTGCCCATGGAGGCAGGACCTGCGATTAACGGCGTTGCCAACGGGAATACTGAAATATCCTTACGCGTCGAGGCTTCCTGCGTTTCCAGTTCCGTCGTGGTGACAGCACCCGAACTGCGGGCGAAGACCATGTCAATAGCGATCAACAATAATAAAATGCCGCCGGCGGTCCTGAGTGCGGCCAGAGAAATGCCGAAACCGCGCAGCAATGTCTCGCCAGAAAGGAAAAATAATGTCAGAATGGCTCCTGCGACCAAAGTGCCCCGCAAGGCCATGACAAAGCGGTGCCTGCTATTTGCTTGGCCGGTTAGTGCGGCAAATACGAAAGCAATATCGATCGGGCCGATGGTGGCGAAAAACGTTGCCAGAGCAACTGTTATGGTTTCCAGCATGGTTTGTATGACACAGAAATTACGCTGTTTAGAAATTGTTTTCATCTTAGCATCGAATGTCCGGAGTGTGTTATCGGTTTGTAGTCCGAATTCTGGCGATGTTCGATTATGATCATTTCCGCGCTGTTTTTTCTGACGGGGGTAATGCTTGTGCAGCAGCTCTCGGTGCTGCCGGGCCTCAATTATCTTTTAGTCCTTATTCTGTTATTGATTGTTTTTGTCAGATATCGAATTTGGCGACTCAGTTTGCTTGTTATCGGTATTTTATGGTCTGTTGCGGTGGCGATGTCGCAGAAGGCCGAGATTTTGCCAGATTCGCTGGAAGGCCAGGAAATTGTAGTGCAAGGGATGATAGACGGATTGCCGGTTAAAGACGGTGACCGTATAAAGTTCGATTTCTCGGTTAGTCGTCCCGAACATCATTTCCCGCGAAAGATTCGCTTAAGTTGGTATTACTCCGATCAAATAGTGAAAGCGGGCCAATATTGGCAATTGACGGTGAAATTAAAAAAGCCGCATGGACGTTTTAATCCCGGCGGGTTCGATTATGAACGCTGGCTTTTCAGCCATCGTATCGGCGCGACCGGCTATGTTCGAAGCAAGCCGGTCCCAGAGCTAATGACAGGAAATAGCTGGAAGCAGGATTTCCAAATATGGCGTCAAAGTATTGCCGAGCGAATACAGCATCTGGCCGGCGACAGCACCCATGCCGGGATTATTTTGGCTTTGACGATCGGCGACCGATCACATATCTCGAAACAGGAATGGGAAGTATTGCGTCAATCGGGGACGGCTCATTTGGTAGCCATTTCCGGGTTGCACGTAGGATTGGTGGCCGGTCTGGTCTATTTTTTGGCGCTGAAGGCTTGGGCATATAGCGGTGTATTATCGTTTTCGCCGCCGAAAGCTGCAGTACTCTGTGCCTTGGTGGCTGCGTTTTATTACGCGGCCTTGGCGGGGTTTTCGTTGCCTACTCAGCGGGCATTGATCATGTTGTCCGTTGCTATGGCGGCAATTTATTGGCAAAGACATATGGCAGTCATGCAAACCGTTGCGGCGGCGTTGTTTGCGGTGGTCGTCTTGGATCCGCTGGCCGTTCTTTCCGCCAGCTTTTGGCTATCTTTCTTGGCGGTGGTCTTGATTGTTTATTCTCTTTCAGCGAGGTTAGGGCGTATCGGCTATTGGCACTCGGTGTTTAAAATAAATAGCTTAACCGCGGTCGGCTTAGTGCCTCTGATCATGTTTTATTTCCAGCAAGTCTCATTGATTGCTCCATTGGCAAATCTGCTGGCGGTGCCGGTAATCGGTTTGCTGGTAGTGCCGTTGTTATTGCTGACTATGATAACGCTTATGATTCATCCTTTATGGGCAGAGTTTTTGTTGCTTTCGGTTGACCGTATTCTTCATTGGTTGTGGCTGTTTTTATCGACTTGCATAGAACTGCCGTTCGCTGCGTTGACGACCTCTCAACCGTCGCTTTTTGCAGTGGTAATGGCGATGATAGGTACCTTTCTGCTACTGGCCCCTAAAGGTATTTCGGTGCGTTATTTAGGCGGGTTGTTATGGCTGCCTTTGGTGTTTGTCAAGCAAGACAGTATTGATAGTGGAGAGGCAAGATTGGCGATGTTGGATGTAGGGCAGGGATTGGCGATTGCGGTCGAAACCCAACACCATACGCTGATCTTCGATAGCGGCGCTAAGTTTTCGCCCCAATTCGATATGGGCGAGGTCGTTGTGTTGCCCTATTTACGTTATCGTGGGATTAAACGAATTGATACGTTGTTGATCAGTCATGGCGATAATGATCATAGTGGGGGAGCGGAATCGATTTTGGCATCTATACCGGTGACAAACATCATCAGCGATTTTCCACAATTATCGACAAGGTATCATACAGAATCTTGTCGAAGCGGCCTGATTTGGGAATGGGATGGAGTTCACTTCAGTCTGCTGTCGCCGCCTGAACAGGACTTTTTCAAAACGGAAAACGATAATTCCTGCGTCTTGAAAATCAGCACGGTCGGGCAAAGTTTTTTGTTGACCGGCGATATTGAGCGTACGGCCGAAGCTTGGCTGGCTAAACAGTATGGAAACTCTCTAAGAAGCAATGTACTTATTGCGCCGCATCATGGCAGTCGATCTTCTTCTACCCTGCATTTTTTGCAAAAGGTTGATCCGGAAGTGACATTGATCTCTGCCGGTTACCGCAACCGTTTTGCATTTCCGCATCCATCGGTGTTGCAGCGCTATCGGCAGCTTGATATTTCGTGGTTGGACAGCGCAGACGAGGGGGCGATTATCGTTAACACCGAAAGCGAAAAATTAGTGGTCGAATCCAGCAGGGAGAAGTTCAAGAAATACTGGTTTTTAAAGTAAAAATGTTTTGCAATCAAATTGTGTTTCTAATGGCATCGGATCGAAACTGTTTATATGATCCCCATTGACTTTATGAAAATTAAAGTGTTTATGATTTTAATGAAGGGAAGTCACAATGAATTTTGTGAATAAAATGTTGGTGTTGCCGTTTTTAGTTTTATCTGTAGTCTACGCCGGGGCAGCTTCATCGGATCGTCAAGGCGTTATTGTGGCAACATCATCGGAAGTTCAGGCTTGTCAATTTAAAGGTGATATAGTTTCCGCTTCCGGTCAAATCAAGCGGCATAACTGGAAACGACACGCTACGCATAGAGCCCAATTGAAGGCCGAAAAATTGGGAGCAACACATCTGGTTATTCGAGAAATAGAGCCATCGGGTGTTTTTCACGGTAAAGTGAAAGCGCAAGCGTACAGTTGCGCAAAAGTTTTCAGTTCGATGTAACTAACCTATCGAAGGTTGCGACAAGGCATCATGACACTGTCGCAATCAGTTCAGTAGCCGATAAGGCGATAAGCTCAATTTGAGCAAATCTTTTTGGCTTTTTTACTAACGGCGGTCACTCCGCCATGCGCATCGACCCGCCAGCGATATCGAATCTGTTTCCCCTTATTGACTAATATCGCTCTTTCGACATCGATATAGCCTTCTTCAGTAAATGTCCGCCATCCCAAATCGCGTTGAGAATGTTTCTTGATGGTGTGTTTTAATATTTCGTCGATAGAATTGCCGTTACAGTCGAAAGTCCGTACGATTTCTTCAGCTTCTTCGCTATTGATGTCGGCAAAAGCATTGGCCGTCAATAAATAGACCGAAGCGATAAATAGTTTGGGTAGAGATTTCATCACAGGAATAAACCGTTTAGAAGTTATAGCCTTGTTGATCATGTAAAGCGATGTCCAGACCGCCGACTTCCTCTTCCTGAGAGGTTCTAAGGCCCACCGTTTTGTCCAGCAATTTAAATAGTAGAATACTGATAAGGGCACTCCATAATAGGGCTGCTCCAATTCCTAGGACTTGAAGCAGAATTTGATGGATGATGCCATCTTCACTGATAATCCCGTTTCCGCCGAATGCTTCGTCTGCAAAGATGGCGGTTAGCAATGCACCGAAAATTCCACTGACACCGTGGACAGGGAACACATCGAGTGCGTCATCGATTTTCAGGCATTGTTTAATCAACTGGATCGAATAAAAACAAGCGATACCGGCAAGAATGCCAATCATCAGGGCGCCGAAAGGCGATACGTAGCCGGCTCCGGCGGCAATCATTCCAAGTCCCGCTACCATCCCGGTCATCGCTCCCAACACACTCGGTTTGCCGAAACGTAGCCAATCCAGCACTATCCAGGTCACTGATGATGAGGAGGCGCAAATATGGGTGGATAGCATGGCCATCCCGGCTGCACCGTTTGCCATTAATGCACTGCCGGCGCTAAAGCCATGCCAGCCTACCCATAGAATCCCGGCCCCGATAGCCGTCATGGTCAGGTTGTGCGGCATCATCAACTGGTTGGGAAAGCCTTTCCGGGGGCCTAAAATAATCGCCCCTATTAATGCCGCAGTACCGGCACTACCATGTACTACAATACCCCCGGCAAAGTCCATAACGCCCAATTCAGCCAACCAACCGCTTCCCCAAATCCAGTGGCAGGTTGGTACATAAACCAACATTTCCCATAACGCGCAAAAAAACATTAGAGGAAAAAACTTGCAGCGTTCCACCAGACTGCCGACGATCAGCGCCGGGGCGAAAATGGCAAACGTCATGTGATACATGGAAAAGACCGCTTCGGGCAGATTGCCGACCAAGTTTTCCTCCGACATATTCATCAATAATAGCTGCGACAATCCGCCGATATAAGGCTGCCACAAGCCGCCGTCAGTTAGAGCTAAGGAATAACCGAACATCGCCCAGACCAACGAGACCAACGAAGTGATGGAGAAACAAGCCATAATCACAGAAAGAACATTTTTAGTGCGTACAAGACCGCCGTAGAACAATGTCAACCCGGGCAATGTCATGAACAGGACTAATCCGGCTGAAGTTAGTATCCAGGCTGTGTCAGCCGAGTTGAGCTCGTCTGCCTGCAAAGAAAAAGCAGGGATGAACAAAAAAAACAGAATAAACAGTGCTTTCATAAATGGCTCTATTGTTATTATGGTTTTGAGTCGAAACTAATAATAGCGTGTTAACAACCGGCTTGCTACGATTAATTACAATAACTGATTGGAAAACTGGGGCTCTGTAATGGATTACGGAAAATTGTTTGTTATAGGGTTAATACGATATCCATCGAAAACAACCATTGATTCTCTTCGGTTTGATTGTCGAAAACATCGCGGTCGGAATCGGCCCAGTCGTAACGAATTTCAGGCCTTAACTTCATCCAGGGTTTAGGTGCCCAGTTGAGGCCGGTCGATAGGGCGAAGAAATGTCCTGAATCACCGATGTTTAGGCGGCTGGCGCCGTCGTCTCGAAACCATTCGGCCCGAATCCCGAAAGAAACGGAATCGCTGTAGTCATAAAATAAATATTGATTAACGCCGTACCAATAGGCATCGTTACCATTTGCGCCAGTCTGTTCTTGAAAGCCGAGGTCGTGCTGCAAAATGTAATGCAGTTCTTCATTGAAATGATGCGTGATTACCAAGCTGTACATCGTGCGATTTTCACTGGTCGAGTCGTCGATGTCGCCCGTAATTACGGAAAATACCGCCGAAGTGGAGTCTTCGTCGTCAGACCAGGAAATGTTGCCGATAAAGTTCCAGTTGCCGAAGTTTTCATCGAAATTGTCCCAACCGTTTACACTCCCTAAGTTGATTGAAAAATTATTGTTGAGCGGATAATTGATCAGTACGCCGGTATGGCTAAAAGGTTCGCCGTATTGCATTGTATAGGCATGGGAGTAAAAAAAGTTTTCCGGCGCATTGACGACTTCATAGCCGATAATGGTATAAAAATGGCCGATTTTTGCACTCAGGCCGTTGCCGAAAGGAACAAACAGCTCAAGATAGGCTTGCGGTAGCGACAGGTCGTAAAAACGAAAGTCATTTTCGCTGATTAGCTCATCATCCAGGCCGGTCGCTTGCGTATAACGCGCATCAGTGCCGTAGAGTAGGTCGAATCGGCCACCGATTTCCCATGAATCCGATTCCAGGTTGATCAGTTTTTGGCCGTAAAGATTCAATTGATTCATTTGAATCTCACCACTGCGATCATTGAATGTGACGGGCGATGTGTTTCGATTTTTAGGGTTATCGGTCGAATAACTAATCCCGGCCGAGACCCAGCCACCCAGATCGATAGCGTTATTTTGCAACCACCCCGCTCGGTTAATGTCGAAACCGGTTGCGCTCTCAATCACACCGGCGGAAAAAACCGACGAAGCGAAGCCCGTAAAAAGCGTGGCAAATAAACTATAAAGGAGCCGGTAGCCCAATTTGTAATCCTCCGCTTTGTAGATACAAAAATTCGAAATTAATCGTTTGGATAGACCTGTTACAAAACATTTGCAATTGCTTAGGGAGGATAAGTTATAGCAAAGCGGAAAAGTTTTATAGTTTTATTTGCACCAAAATGGAACAAAATTGATTTTAATGGTGGTCTTTGGACAAAAGACGCTGGCGGGGAGGTATTGACTGATAAATCGGCTTTAGCTTTCCGATTTGGCGGTTGGTTATGAATGTTGTAATCGGGTAAAGAATTAAAATTGAATTAAAAAAGGGGGTAGTGGCTTTAAATGTGGATCTGATCGAGCTTGCTCCCCGGGTAGCCATTAACGCGGGGAGCACTTGTCGTTTTTATTACTGTATCTCTAATGCAGGGTCAGGGGTCTCGGTCATTAAAACGTCAGAAGCTTTCTCTTCAATTTTCTTCGGTTTGAGCAGAGCTTTGGCGTCCGGCCCCATCGGAACGGAAAGATCGGTGGTCGAGATGACATTTTGGCTGGCGATATCAATCAGTTTCAACGAAATATAGGCATTACGCTTGCCGGGCGCGAAAACGCCAACCATTAAAGCCGAAGCACCGGCATCGGTAAGCGCTTGTTTGGTTTCATCGGACAAATACAAAATGCCGCTGTCGTTTTTTTGAAAGATTTCGGTGGGTAGTTCCATTCCTGTGATGCGGTAACCGGCGCGGTGGAATGCCGAGGAAATCTGATCCGACAGGATGCGGCCGAAAGAGAACGTTTGGTTTAAATCGTCCACGTTGACCAAGGAATTGATGACAATGAGACTTCCGGCAGGAACAGGTTTTGTAATATTAAGCAGAAGGTTGTCTACTGCGGAATAGCTGACGTCGACCAGATTCTCGTCATCCGGCTCGTTATGGTGATAGTATCGGCTGCATCCGGTCGATATGAGTGTGATCAGTGCTAATGCAAAAATGCTCTGCTTTTTCAACATCATTGTTCTCCAAAAAACTGTGGGTGTATAGAAACTAAACTCAGTGGGTTTGTCAATGTTAATTGAATTCGTGGCTATAAATTATTTTAACGGTTACGATTTTATGCCCCGGTTCCAGCCTAACATCAGAATCAATCTAAAGCTTAGCAGCAGTTAAGCCAAATGACGAGCCATTTATCGATAGTAATCGGATGGTCACAGTTCAGCCGGGAGATGCTCGGAAAGCTCGGAAATCGATGGAATAATCAGATCGGGCACTATTTTGCTACTGTCGGCATAGGCTTGTCGATATTTGCCGGTCTTGACTAAAATGCCGGTCAAACCGACATCTTGGCCGCCTCCGATATCCGTGTCGATGTCGTCGCCGACGATTGCGACTTGGTCAGACTCGAGTTCTAAATCCGCTAACGCAGAATCGAAGAAAGCCTGGGACGGTTTACCGATAATGATGGCTTCCTGTTGACTGGCGTATTCGAGCGCACTGACGAAGGCGCCGATATCCATCTGTAAGCCGTGTTCGGTTTGCCAGAATCGGTTTTTGTGGATAGCGATTAAACGGGCGCCGTTAATTAGTTGGTTGAATACCCTATTAAGCAGTCGATAGGACCAAGTGTCGCCGATGTCACCGATAATCACGAAGTCGGCAATGTCATCTGACTGTTTGAGGTGTCGAAAATCCTGTTTAACGTTATCGGATAATAATAAATGACAAATAGGGTCATCGAACTGTTCCAAGTAAATCAGGGATGCGCGAGTTGCACTGATGATTTCATCCCGATCTATGGCAAAACCCAAATCGGTTAACTTTTTATGTAAGGAGGCGGTGGATAAGGTGCTGGTATTGGTGATAAAGCGGCAGCGGTAGCCTCGCCGCTTAACTTCAGCGACGGCTTCTATAGCGCCGTCGATTACTTTAGAACCGACGTACAGAACGCCGTCAAGGTCGAAGAGAATGCCGCGAATTGCAGATAAACTTTTCATCTTGGCCCTCCCGCTTCTTCATACGTTTATGTTTCAGCCAACAATTGCATAATCATTGACTCGGCCTGATGCAAATAAGTTCGACCGAACAAGTTCAGATGGTTGAGGATATGGTATAGATTGTATAAGGTTTTACGGACGGCGTAACCGGAATCGAGCGGGAATTCGGATCGATACGCTTGGTAGAATTGCGAACCGAAACCGCCGAACAGTTCCGTCATCGCAATGTCCGCTTCGCGGTCGCCGTAATAACAGGCTGGATCATAGATAACCGGCGCTCCGTCTCGATCGGCGGCGACATTGCCTCCCCATAAGTCGCCGTGCAACAACGCCGGATCGGGACGGTAATCGCTGAAAAAGACGTCGATTTTTTCCGCCAGTTTTTCGCCTTGAATTTGTAATTTGCCGCCAAAACCGTTGTCTGCGGCAAATTGTAATTGTTTTAGCAGTCGTTGATGGCGCCAGAATTCTACCCAATCTTCGTGACGTTCGTTGTGCTGGGCGGTACTACCGATGGTGTTGTCGATGTGCCAACCGAAAAATGGTTGTTTGTGTCGATGGATTGCGGCAAGTTGTACTCCAAATAAGCGGGCGGATTCGCCGCTAAGTGTACCCAAGCCGATATGTTCGAGCACCAGAAAGCTGTATCGCCCGCTTTGTCCGCAAGTGATGACGGTCGGAACTCTAACGGCTTGGAGTTCTGCCAGTTCTCTTAGTCCGGTCGCTTCGGCCTCGAACATGAAAGCAAGCGAAGGGCTGTTGACTTTGATAAACCAGGATAACGTAGGGGTTTCAAGGCGATAAGCAGCATTGATGTCGCCACCCCCGATTGAAGTCAGTCGACAGTGTTCGAGAGATTGGCCGGTGGCGTCTTCGATAGGGGGAATGAGTTCCTCAATACTCACGGTGGTCTCCCGGTTTTCCCTGAAAAAAGAAGAAAAAAGCCCGGTCTGTAGACTAACGGACCGGGCCGATTGACTATTTCGCCCAAGTGTCCCTTAACGTGACGGTACGGTTGAACACCGGTTTTTCGGGTGTGCTGTCGACCGAGTCCATATAAAAGTAACCGGTACGTTCAAACTGGTAGCGACATTCCGGCGATGCGTTGGCAAGACTTGCTTCGACACGACAATTGTTCAGTATTTGTAATGAATCGGGATTCAGCGCATCGAGAAAATGGGCTTCTGCATCCGGATTCGGCACCTTGAACAAACGGTCGTACAAGCGAATTTCGGCCGGAATCGAGTGCTCGGCGGAAACCCAGTGGATGACGCCTTTGACTTTTCTGCCCTCCGGATTTTTGCCCAGGGTGTTTGGATCGTAAGTGCAACGCAACTCTACGATATTATCGGATTCGTCCTTAACGACCTGTTCGCATTTGATAACGTAAGAACCGCGTAGTCTCACTTCCCCACCTGGAATTAAACGTTTGTATTTAGGTGGAGGCACTTCGGCAAAATCATCCTGTTCGATATAAATGACCTTGCTGAAGGGCACTTTACGGCTGCCCATTTCAGGTTTTTGTGGATGGTTGGCGATATCGTATTCTTCCGTTGCATCAACGTCGTAATTTTCAATGACTACGCGAAGCGGCTGAAGCACAGCCATGCGCCGTTCGGCATGCTCGTTCAAATCCTCGCGGATGCAATTCTCCAACACGCCCATTTTGATCCAGGAATCTTTTTTGGTAATGCCGATGCGCTCGCAAAAATCGCGGATCGAAGCCGGCGTGTATCCGGCGCGACGCAAGCCGGCAATCGTCGGCATGCGAGGATCGTCCCAGCCGTTGACGTGTTTTTCGGTTACCAACTGGTTGAGTTTTCGTTTGCTCATGACAGCATATTCCAGTTGCAATCTGGCGAACTCGATTTGCTGCGGATGGCAAGGGGTTTGTAATTTATCCAGAACCCAATCGTATAAGGGGCGGTGATCTTCAAACTCTAATGTGCATAACGAATGAGTGATTCCTTCCAGTGCGTCGGAGATGCAGTGCGTATAGTCGTACATCGGATAAATGCACCAGTCATCGCCAGTACGTTGGTGATGTACCCGGCGGATTCGATAAATTGTCGGATCGCGCATGTTGATATTGGGCGATGCCATATCGATTTTAGCTCTCAATACATATTGGCCGTCTTCGAATTCGCCGTTGCGCATGCGCTGGAATAGATCGAGATTTTCCTCAATGGACCGGTTGCGGTCAGGGCTTTCATTGCCTGGTTCGGTCAGTGTTCCGCGATATTCGCGGATTTGTTCGGCCGATAAACTGTCGACATAGGCGTCGCCGGAGTTAATCAATTGGACGGCATATTGATACAGCTGCTCGAAATAATCCGAGGCGTGATATTTACCAGCCCATTGGAAACCCAACCAGTGGACATCCCGCTCAATGGCTTCCATAAATTCGACGCTTTCTTTTTCCGGGTTGGTATCGTCGAAGCGCAGGTTGCAGGTGCCTTTATTTTCCAGAGCGATGGTAAAATTCAGGCAAATCGATTTGGCGTGGCCGATATGTAGATAACCGTTAGGTTCCGGCGGAAAGCGGGTGGCGACTTTTCCGTTGTGCTTATTGCTGGCCAAGTCGGCGGCCACGATGTGTCTGATAAAGTTCGATGAAACTGGGTTTTCGGTTGTCGACATTGAGTTATTAGTTTGGAAGGGTTGAGTAAAATGGGACTTTCTTCTATCGATTAAGGAAAATAGTCTCATAAATAAGGTTATTTTACTCGATTGGTTGATGTCGGCAAAGCTGGACGAAGCGGGAACTTTAGAGTGGAGGCTGTTTGGAGCCGGTACTCACAATTTGTATACTGTCTCCGATCGCTATATTACCCTTGCTGTTATGTAACGCATTTTGGCCGAAATAGACTTTATTGTCCCATTTGCGTAGCCGATTAAGTGTTGTTAAAGGTTCTTTGCCGGCGATCCCTGTTTCCGGGTCTATTGTCGGTACGGCGCAACGGGAACAAGGTTTGGGTAATCTGAAGTTTATACCGTTGATGCGGATTTCACGCCAACTATCTTCGGCGTATGCTTCGCAGCCGTTGACGACTAAATTTGGGCGAAATCGGGTCATCGCGAGTTCCAATTGCATGGCTTGATTAAGCGATTGCAAAGAAGCCTGAGAAACTATCAGAAACGGGAATCCATCGGAAAATGCTGCTTGGTCAGTCTCATTAGCGTAAGCCGGATCGACCGGTCGATGACTTTCATCCGGTTGATAAACCAGTTGGCAGGGCGAATCTAGAAAATCACTCAGCCATTGGTCGGTTTTCGGGCTTATGCGGTGGGCAAGGCAACGATCATTCCAAATATCGACTTCGATCGGATCACCAGACTCCGGGTTGAGAGGCAGCGCGATTTCTTTTCCGTCTGGAATGGATAATGTCAGCTCATTCGCCGTCAGTTGGGTTTTAATCAGCGCCATTTTCGGCAGGCGGCGTTGACTAAGAAATTTTTGGTGCTCATCGACTAGCATCCATCTGCGGTCGTAACGCAAACCTCTGTCGTCAATCGGCCAGCGATCTGTAGAGAAGCCCGCTAGCGATTTTACCGGATAGACATAAATTTGCGACAAGCTGACAGATGTCATCCGGTTTTCATCCTAACCTAAAATTTGCCTGACTGCATACGACGTTGCATTTGACTGGGTTTGCGCCAATTGGGCAGGATTGGTTTCAGCGCTCTGTTTGATCGCTTGAATGGTTTGTTCGGCTTGCTCGCGGCTACGAATATTGCTCTCCTGCTTATTCTCGTTTTCGGAGGATGCAGAAGATAAGCGTTGAGCCTCGGGAGACAGTTGCAATGAATCGGCGCGGGTCGAGGTAGTTGTGCCTTGAGAATCGCTTTGGCTTTTGGTCGATTCTGTTTTGCTATTAGAGAAGCTGGTCGAATGGGTTGTAATCGGTTGATTATTAATTTCCATGATTCACCTGCCTATTCATGGTTGAAGAAAATTTCAAAACGATTCTACAGCGTTTTACAATAAATTTATTTGAAAACCAAATCACTTTGAGAAGAAAGTAGGTAATCGCCCAATTCGTGATTGAAGTTGTCGAATTTTAACCCGTATTGTTTTTGGCCCAATCCGTTGATATGAATGACCGTAGCCGGGATAAGAAATTTTTTTCCGTCTTTAAAAACCAGTTGTAAATTGACTTTGTTTTTGACCGTCAGTTTATTGCTGCAGGCAATGAGTGCGCCCCGACTGCTGATATCGATCAATTGAACGAGATTGTTTTTTGTTGATCCGAATAGGCTTTTTGTTAATAAAAGAGCCGATATATCTTGCCGGACATATCTGACTGCTTTGCGGTTGTTGTTTTCCAGAGGTTCAGACAGGTCTAGTTCAAACAAGTCTTGTTCCGCTGTTGATTCGTCTGTTGGTTCGGACATGTTCGGGAAGATTCGAAAAAGCGATGAATTTAAGTATTGTCGTTAAATCAATAAAATTCAATAGTTCAATTTCGATGCGGCCCGTTTAAGGAGGATGTCATGCCTTGCCGTTATACGTTAAAATCGTTCGCCAATATTGAATTTGTTATGGATTCGGGATGAAATTGCTTATTTCACTTATTACGGCTTTCGTATTGTTTTTCCAGTTGGGTTATTTAACTGTTTGTAAAGCCGATGAAAAACAAGAGATTAATATTTTTTATCTGACCCAAGAACGTAAAGTGCCGCCGGCGTTATCTAACCTGGATCCTTTTATACAGGGTAAGGGAATGGCTGGAGCCGAACTGGCTATCGCCGATAACAATACCACCGGGACATTTACCGGTCAGGAATATCGGTTGAAAAAAGTGATGTTGCCGGTTGACGCGGATGTGGCCGAAGCATTTACTCAACAAGTAGGTGAAGGATACCGTTATGTTGTGTTAAATCTGGATGTGGAGTCATTGCGCAAAATTGCTGATCTCCCTCAGGCAAAGCAAAAACTGTTGTTCGATGCTTCGACGACCGATGATGAATTGCGTAATGAACAATGCCGACCCAATATGCTGCATCTATTGCCGAGCAGGGCGATGCGCGCTGATGCGCTGGCACAGTACATGATGAAAAAACGTTGGCGAGAGTGGTTTTTGGTTGTCGGCCCGACAAAGGAAGACCGACTTTTTGCCGCTGCGGTTAAACGGGCGGCCAAGCGATTCAGTATGAAAATCGTTGCGGAGAAAAATTGGACACATACCTTTGACGCCCGTCGTACAGCTCAGTCGGATGTGCCGGTATTTACCCAAGGAGAAGATTACGATGTGCTGGTAGTGGCGGATGAACAGGGTTTATTTGGAGAGTATCTGGATTATCGTACCTGGATTCCTCGTCCTGTTATCGGCACACAAGGCTTGGTGGCAACCGCTTGGCACAGGACCCATGAACAGTGGGGCGCCGTTCAAATTCAGAATCGTTTCAAAGAATACACCGGGCGTTGGATGGAAGAGCCGGACTACGGCGCTTATTTGGCGGTCAGGGCCATCGGTGAAGCGAGTGTGCGCGCTCAGTCAGGGGAGTTGCAGAAAGTCAGGGATTATTTGTTTTCTGATCAGTTCGCTCTGCAAGGTTATAAAGGTAAGCCGTTATCGTTTAGGCCGTGGGATGGGCAGCTGAGACAGCCAGTCTTGTTAGCCGCGCCGCGCTCGTTGGTGACGGTGGCTCCAATAGAGGGTTTTTTGCATCCACGTACCGAATTGGATACGTTGGGTTACGATCAGCCCGAAACGAAATGTCAGCGAGGAAACTAATATGAAACAATGGAAAATAGCGGCTTTTCTGATGGCTTTGATGAGTGTTTCCGCTCAGGGCGAGACTGTTTTTGTCACACTGGAAAAAGATAACTCTGTTGCTGTGGTTGATCCTTTGGCCGGTAAGCTGCTGAAAACGGTTGAAGTGGGCCAGCGTCCACGCGGTATTGCTTTGAGTGTGGATCAAAAACATCTTTATATCGCGACCAGTGATGATGATACGATCAAGGTGCTTGATACGGATAGTCTAAACGAGGTCGGACAACTGCCGTCCGGCGAGGATCCGGAGACTTTCGCGTTGAATCCTGCTGGTACTTTACTTTATGTTTCTAACGAGGACGACAATTTAGTGACCGTGATCGATGTTCAAAGCCGGAAGGCGATTGCGCAGATTCCGGTTGGAGTCGAACCGGAAGGTATTGCGGTTAGTCCAGATAATCGTTGGGTGATCAGTGCTTCGGAGACCACCAATATGATTCATTGGATCGATAGTAGTACGAATAAAATAGTCGAGAATACCCTAGTTGACCCCCGTCCGCGTGCCGCCGGTTTTACGGCCGACAGTCAGCAATTATGGGTGACTTCGGAGATTGCCGGTACTTTGATGATTCTGGATGTGACAACCAAAAAGATCATTAAAAAAATCCGCTTGGACGTTCCGTCGGTTAGCGCCGACAAGATTCAACCGGTTGGCGTGGTAATCGACAAGGAAAGGCGTTGGGGTTATATCGCCATGGGGCCGGCTAACCGAGTGGCGGTGATCGACGCGCAAACGTTTGAGGTGCAAAAATACCTGCTGGTGGGGCAGCGGGTCTGGAATTTGGCATTTTCCCCCGATCAAAAAAGACTGTATACCACCAATGGTACCAGCAATGACATTTCCATTATCGACTTGGAAGACCATAAAGTCACTAAATCGGTTGGAGTCGGCCGTTTCCCATGGGGCGTGGTGGTCAGACCATGACAGTACAATCGGCACTAGAAATCATCGAGTTGAGCTTTGCCTACGGTAGTAAAAAAGCGTTGGACGACGTTAGTTTTAACGTCAACAGCGGCGAGTGCACGATGCTACTTGGACCCAACGGAGCTGGTAAAAGTACCTTGTTTTCGCTGATCACCCGTTTATATGACAGTCGGCACGGCCAGATTAAGCTTTGCGGTTTTGATATTAAAAAAGAAAGCCGGAAGGCGCTGGCCCAATTGGGGGTTGTGTTTCAGCAGACCACATTGGATCCGGATTTGACTGTCATGCAGAATTTACGCTATCACACCGCTCTTCACGGTTTAGGGCGTAAACTGGCCAACCGACGTATCCAGGAAGAATTGGAACGGTTGGAAATGTATGATCGACGCAGGGAAAGGGTGAGACAATTAAACGGCGGCCATAAACGCCGGGTTGAAATCGCCCGCGCTTTGTTGCATCGCCCGAAACTGCTGTTGTTGGATGAACCGACCGTCGGTTTGGATGTGCCCAGCCGGCATGCGATTGTCGAGCACGTCCACAGCTTGGCCAGAGATGGTGATTTGGCTGTGTTGTGGGCGACTCATTTGATCGACGAAATTTATCCTGAAGATCAGTTGGTCATTCTGCACAAAGGTCGGGTTATGGCGAAATTCAAGGTCGAGGAGATGCAAAAGAAAACCGGTTCGAGCATCCACGACGTATTCAATAGGTTAACCCGGGGGCAGGCATGAGGCTGTTACATTATTGGCGAGCCATGTGGGGGATTATCGGCCGTGAATTATGGCGATTTCTTAGGCAGCGAGAACGCTTTATTTCGGCGCTGGTTAGGCCATTGGTTTGGTTGTTTGTATTTGCCGCCGGCTTTCGGGCCGCGCTCGGTTTGGCCATTACTCCGCCGTATGAAACGTATATCCTATACGAAGTATACATTACGCCGGGGTTGATCGGCATGATACAACTGTTTAATGGCATGCAAAGTTCCTTATCGATGGTCTATGACCGGGAAATGGGTAGTATGCGGATCTTACTCGTTGCGCCGTTGCCGCGTTGGTTTTTACTGAGTAGCAAGCTGATTGCTGGTACTTCCGTTTCGATAGTCCAAGTATACGTGTTTCTTGCGATCGCGTGGTTTTACGAAATACAAGCCCCTCTTCAAGGCTACCTCTGGGTGCTACCGGCTCTGGTTTTATCAGGATTGATGTTAGGGGCGTTGGGGCTGTTATTGTCTTCGTTTATCAAGCAGCTGGAAAATTTTGCCGGGGTGATGAATTTTGTTATTTTTCCGATGTTTTTCATGTCTACGGCCTTGTATCCGTTATGGAAAATTCAGGAGTCCAGCGAATTATTACATGATCTAGCGCAATATAACCCTTTTTCTCAGGCGGTCGAGTTGATCCGTTTTGCGCTTTACGGCCAATTTAACCAGTATGCGTTGATCTATACGTCAGCGGCTTTTGCTGTTTTTATGCTGATTGCCGTTATCGGATATAACCCTTCCAAAGGGATGATGGTTCGTAAGGGAGGCTGATTGCGGTCTGCCGGCGATTGCTAATTGACGCGTAATGTAAAAGTGACCGGCCCGTCGTTGACAAGCGACACCTGCATATCGGCGCCAAAGCGGCCGAATTCCGACGCCGGGTAGATAGTTTCGGCGCGTTGTTGAAAATAATCGAACAGTAGCCGGCCTTTTTCGGGCGGAGCGGCTGATGTAAAACTGGGCCGGTTGCCTTTATGGGTGTCGGCGGCCAAGGTAAATTGCGGGACGATCAATAGGCCCCCGTTGATATCGCGGAGGCTTAAGTTCATTTTATTGTCGGTATCAGCAAAAATACGATAGTTCAAGATTCTTTCCAACAGGCGATCGGCTTCTTTTTCGCTGTCGTCCTTCTCGACGGCGACCAAGGCCATGATTCCTTGATCGATCATGCCGATATCGATATTGTCCACAGTGACTTTAGCTTGAGTGACGCGTTGAATTATGCTGATCATGATTGTTTTT
The DNA here is from genome assembly GCA_050304855.1 of Methylococcaceae bacterium. GTDB lineage: Bacteria > Pseudomonadota > Gammaproteobacteria > Methylococcales > Methylomonadaceae > Methylomarinum. The sequence goes on along the minus strand of JBNLEI010000212.1, from coordinate 4,717 downwards.
GTCCGGAAATTCCGGTTCCATAAAATGGCGGTTTGCGCTAATTTCAAAAAAGTATGACGTAGGCGAGGATCCTGATTTCAGTATTCTACCGGGATGTTTTCAGTATTAACAGGTTGTTTGTTTATAGAAATAAATATCACATGAAGAAAAATCTCTGGGGCTATGGTCTGCTTGGCTCGGTATTGTTGTCATCGTCGGTGGCTGCCGAAGTTTATCGGTGGTCTGACCGGCTTGGTCAAAAACATTATTCCGATCGGCCTCACCGCGAGGCTGATATCGTTAACGTTCGTTCGGGTTATACCTATCATCGGGTTAAAAGGGTTTTTGACGGCGATACTCTATTGTTAGCGAACAATCAGAGAGTTCGGTTGCTAGGAATCAATACACCGGAAGTGGAAGGCAGAAATAAAAGCGCCGAACCGGGCGGTGAGGAAGCCAGACGTTGGTTGTCGGAAACTTTGGCCGGCAATAAAGTTCGTTTGGAGACGGATGTAGAAAAAAAAGATAAATACGGACGGTTATTGGCTCATGTGTTTTCCGAGCAGGGCAGGCATTTAAATATTGAATTGGTGGGCAGAGGGTTGGCAACAGTCAACATACATCCGCCCAATCTTCGCTACAGCGAACAATTGCTTACAGCGGAAGCCAATGCCTATCAAGCAGGTCTTGGGCTTTGGAGGAATACGTATTATACTGCCCGTTCTTTTCGCGATATCCGCGGTACTAAAGGATGGAAAAGAGTGGTCGGAACCGTGAATAAGATTAAAGAAGGGCGCCGTTATGTTTATTTGCAGTTTTCGGATAATTTTTCAATCAAAATTGAAAAAAGCGCTCGTGAGCTTTTTCCTGACTTAAACAGCTATTTAGGAAAAAAAGTGGAGGCTCGCGGTTGGCTGAATAAATCTAAAAAACGATATTCGGTCCATGTTCGCCACCCTGGTAACATTGTTTGGAACGATAAGTAATAAACAATTAAGGCGGATGTTTGTCTTATTACCGCTAATGATTTGTTTGGGGAGGGGTAGTTCGAAAACTCTGCTGATGAGATGAAAAAGGGGGCCGAAGCCCCCTTTGTTACATTAGAGCATATACCGACTATTTTATTGGTCGGTTCTTCTGTATACAACGCGACGGTTCTGGGCTCGTCCTTCCGCAGTATGGTTTGTCGCTACCGGTTTTGATTCGCCGAATCCAACAGTGGTTAGACGTGCGCCGTTAATGCCGCGGTTAACCAGTACATTTTTAACGGCATTAGCTCTGCGCTCCGACAATTTTTGGTTGTACGAAGCCGCTCCAATACTATCGGTGTGGCCTTGAATCTCAACGGTCAGTCCAGGGTTGAGGTTCAGTACTTCAACAGCGTTATTGAACAGTGGCGCATATTGAGATTTAACTTTGGCACTGTCGGTATCAAACAATACGCCATGGAATGCCCAACAGCCGTCTGCATTGACAATGGCTCCTTTTGGAGTGTTCGGGCATTTGTCTTTGGAATCGACTACACCGTCGCCATCGCTGTCATTTTCGGTCTGAATTGGTGTTCCGCCTTTGAAGAATACGTTTTCGACGAAACTGGCCATGCCGTTGCTAGAAGCAATGGCTTCCGCTGTGGTGGCAAATCCGCATTGTCCGATGTTAGCTAATTGATGCAAGACGTGAAGACCGGGTTTGTCTTTTTCGTTGCCGACCCAGACGGTGTAAACACACAGTTTGTCTCCGTGTTGAGCTTTTAAATCCTGTAAAGCGGGAACAGGCGAAGAATCGTAGTTATTGCCGTCACTGAACAGAATCAGCGCGATATTACCCGGAGCCGTGTTTAGATCGGTTTTTGCCGCGCGAAAAGCGCTCGGTGCAGGTGTGCCGCCGCTGGAACATTCTAACGAATTTAAAGCACTGTCAAAGGATGATTGAGAATAACTCTGTACTGCCTGATTCAGTTCGGTATAACGCCAAGACAGGCAAGGACCGAAACCGAAACTGCGTAATCCGGAAGACAAAGAGACGTCAGGAAGTGTTTGGTTCATTCTGTTTAGTAACGCTTTTGATACCGAAAATTTGGTTGCGTTAGGTAGATCCGCCAAACCGGCACCTTCATAGGTGTCGCTCATTGAAGAGGATGAGTCATTGATTACGAAAAAAGTGTCGGTTTTTTGCTGCAATAACCCTGATTTTACTTTGGCATTCAGATCCTTGGCTTGGAAGGATGGGGAGTCGTTAACTGCCTGCGTAGCACAGCCCGATAAAACTGCACTGACGAGTGTGGCAGCGAAAAGTGAGTTTTTTTTCATTTAATTCTCCTTTGCTTCAATCTTCAATATGGTGTTGGGTTAATTAAAGCTAACCATTAAGCTGATTCTATCGTAGTTAATTATTTTTTTATAGCTATTTCACCTTTAATTAATAGCATGAAATAATATTAAAGTTTTCTGAACGTAAAATGAAGATGGAGTAAAAAAATGTACAACATAATAAAAATAGCGTTACTACCATTTCTGTTGGTCGTGTCAATGGCCGTTTTTGCTCAAAGTCAGGAGGAAATTAAACAGTTGGCAGAGCAGGGCGACGCGCAAGCACAAGCGAAATTGGCCTCCATGTATTTGTTAGGTTGGCAAGGTTTTGAACAAAACAATGAGTTGGGGGCAGAATGGATGGAAAAAGCGGCTAACCAAGGGGTGATTGACGCGCAAGTAGTAATGGGAGCGTTGTATGACAGAGGAATGGGAGTTCTCGGTAACAGAGAAACTGCGACTAAATGGTATGAAAAAGCCGCTGCCCAGGGGCATGGTACTTCTCTAGCCATTTTGGGCAGAAACGAGACCGCCAAGGGTAGTGTTCAATTCAACTATCAGGCGATGCGTTTGAATGCCGCTCGTTCAATTCCCAGAGAATACGCCAAAAGACTTTTAATGACGAAATAAATATAGATGAGTATAAAAACACGATTTGCCCCGAGTCCGACCGGTTATTTGCATGTCGGTGGTGCCCGTACCGCCTTGTTTTCATGGTTGTATGCCAGAAAACATGGTGGAAAGTTCGTTTTAAGGATCGAAGATACCGATCTGGAGCGATCCACTCAGGAGTCGGTCAACGCCATTTTGGAAGGAATGACGTGGTTAGGGCTGGAGTATGATGAAGGACCTTTCTATCAGACGCATCGTTTCGAGCGCTATAAGGAGATTATTAAGCAACTGCTGGATCAAGGCGATGCCTACTACTGTTATTGCAGCAAGGAAGAACTGGACGCTTTACGCGAGCAACAAATGGCCAGCAAGGAAAAGCCGCGCTATAACGGCAAGTGTAGGGACGCTTCTCATGATGGTGAGGGTCAACAGGCGGTTATCAGGTTTAAAAATCCGACCGAGGGTGAGGTTGTTATCGATGACTTGGTAAAAGGCAGGATAACCGTTGCCAATAAAGAATTGGACGATCTGATTATTGCCCGGTCGGACGGCACTCCGACCTATAACCTTACGGTGTTGGTAGATGATATGGATATGGGAATCAACTATGTCATCCGGGGTGACGATCATATCAACAACACACCGAGGCAAATCAATATTCTGAAAGCTTTAGGCGCGGAGTTGCCGAAATATGCGCATGTCCCAATGATTTTAGGGCCGGATGGCGCCCGGCTTTCTAAACGTCACGGGGCTGTCAGTGTGATGCAATATCGCAACGACGGTTATCTACCCGAAGCGCTATTGAACTATCTGGTAAGATTGGGCTGGTCGCACGGCGATCAAGAGATATTTTCGTTGGATGAAATGATCGAGTTGTTCGATCTAAACGATGTCAACGTTTCGGCTTCTTCGTTTAATAGCGAGAAACTGTTATGGTTGAACCATCAGTACATTATGAACAGCGATCCGGCTCATGTCGCTCACCATTTGAGTTGGCATGTAGGCGAGTTGGGGATTGATCCGACGCAAGGGCCCGACTTAGTCGAAGTGGTGAAGGCTTTGCGCGAACGGAGTAAAACCCTGGTCGAAATGGCGGCGGCCTGCCGTTATTTTTATCAGGATTTCGGCGATTACGATGAAAAAGCCGTTAAAAAGAATTTTAAAGAGGACACGGCCGACGTGCTGCAACGCTTGTTCGAAATGTTTTCCGCCGAGCCGGAATGGGATGGGGAGAAATTACATCAAATTGTCTTGGAAGTTGCTGAGCAGTTGCAGCTCGGTCTTGGCAAGGTGGCTCAACCTTTGCGCATTGCCGTAACCGGTGGCAGCGTTTCGCCGGGTATCGATGTGACGTTAGCCTTGCTAGGCCGGGGTAAAACGTTGAATCGAATCGAGAGGGCCATAAAATTCATTCGGGAGAACAAATAATATCTAGACAAAGAAAAATTTGTCTGTATAATTGCAGAACTCAACTGACGGGGCCATAGCTCAGCTGGGAGAGCGCAACACTGGCAGTGTTGAGGTCAGCGGTTCGATCCCGCTTGGCTCCACCAGAATCTTGGTTGATCAGTTAATTGTAGTCTTAGTCCCCATCGTCTAGAGGCCTAGGACACCGCCCTTTCACGGCGGTAACGGGGGTTCGAACCCCCCTGGGGACGCCATCTTATAGCACCCGTTTTGGGAGCGCTATAGTTCATGCCGAAAGGTATGTTTTTCATTGCTGCGATTTTGCGACATCATAGTCTTAGTCCCCATCGTCTAGAGGCCTAGGACACCGCCCTTTCACGGCGGTAACGGGGGTTCGAACCCCCCTGGGG
>JBNLEI010000211.1:0-12923 GCA_050304855.1 Methylococcaceae bacterium | reverse complement strand
AAAGCAACATGCCCAGTACAATGGCATCGGTTGCCTGTTCGGCCGTTAAGCCATGTATGATCAGTGTCTCCATCTGTTTTTCATCAACGGTTCCAATGGCCGCTTCGTGCGTCACTTTAGCCAATGGATGGCAGACTTTGACGACCGGAGTTGATTGTCCGATTGCATGGTCTTTAATGATTTCCCTGCAATCCATATGGCCTCGTGAGCCTTCGGCATTCCCCTCAGTTACTCCGACAATTTCCGCTTCGGAACGTTCTTTCAACGCTATCCGGCTTTTAATCATGCTGCGGGAGCACTTCCCGTTTAAGCTGACGGAATCGTTAATCCGAATACGATCCTGTCCTCGTCCGTATACCCGAGCGGTCATTTCTGCAACAGCGTAATCACTTAATTTAACGTGATAGTCATAGTTCAACTTGCCGACATTGCCGTTGATCAAGGAAAAATCGGAGATAAAACGGCCGTGCTTCGCAACCGTTATGTTACCGGTGGTAAAAATCTCTATCTTTCCCGAAAAACTGTGAAAATGGCTATCGCTAAAGGTCGTAAAGGCGCCTTCCCCAATCTCGATCTCTTTAGTTATCGTATGCTTAGCCGCCTCCACATGACTGAACAGACCATGAGCAACAAAGCGGGCTTTGGCACACGGCTCCACAACCTCTTTCCCACCCCATTGGTTCCGATTAAAGCATGTATTTCACCGTCATAAAGACTTAAGCTCAGGTCTTTAAACAGCGCTCTTTTGGCAACGGTAAACGAAAGCTGCCGAATTTTTAGTAGAGACATCATGTCTGAGATTTAGTTGATTTCGATCATGTCTTCCGTGGTTTAAAAACGGACATCAGAAACATCACTGCACTGACAATAATGATCAAAGGCCCCGCTGGAACCCCCGTCATAGCGTAAACAACCACACCGATAAGTCCGGCCAAGCTACCGGCAACAGTGCTAAAAAGCGTATACTCGGCTAAATTCGTACTGATGTTTTTGGCTGTACAGGCAGGAATCGCCAATAGTGCGGCAGTCATTAACCCGCCTACGATACGAACACCCAACGCGACGGTTAAAGCAATACACACCAAAAAGACGATATTCGACCGCGTCAGGTTCACACCACTGGTCTGAGCAAGATCGGGCGATATTCCAATCAAAACCATGTCCTTATAGATTACCTTTACGGCGGCAAATAGAAACAGGCAAATAACGATTGAGCCGATGAAAATCGAACCCGAAATTTGCGAGACATCGCCCAGCAACGCGATATCGATCTCTTCTTCCGGCAAAAACAGAAAGGCCGACGATAAAGATGCGGAAAAAACAACCGCAGTCAACGCCTCAAGATGGAGACGGGTTTTCCGTTCCAAAAACCAGATGATTAAAACACCGAAAGCCAGGAACAAGGTTGCACCGACCGACACATCGAAATCGTACAATAATGCCAAAGCGACGCCGGGCAAGGTCAAATGTCCCAGCGCTCCCCCCATTAACGTCATGCGTTTCGACAACATCAGGGTTCCAATATAACCGGCAATCGCACCAATGGTTCCGGCCAGAATAAGCGCAAGAAAGAGTTGTGCCGTCATAGGATTACCTGTGCTGATGTTTATAGAACTTAATTCCCGTGCCATATAGTTGCTTTAACTTCTCGGGAGTTAAGACTTCATCGGGCTTCCCCATACACATTTGCTGTCGATTCAAACAAATCACTTGAGTCGCATATTCCCAGACCACATTCAGATCGTGAGTCACCAACAAAATGCTCAAATCCTGGTTTGACCAAAATTTATGCAGCAAACTGTAAATGGTTTCTTCTCCTCCAATATCGATGCCTGAAGTGGGCTCGTCCAGAATCAACACATCGGGCTTATCCAGCAAAGACCAACCGATCAACATGCGTTGGAATTGGCCGGTCGAAAGCTCTCCGAATTGGTGTTTCAAAAGACGTTCATCCAGCCCGACTTCGGAAAGCATCTTTTTTACGGCTTCTGTATCCGATGTTTTAAAAGAATAAAACTCTTCAATATTAAAAGGGGGAAGATTCTGCCTTTGTAAAAATTCCTGAGGGGGAAGATAACTGATTTTTTCGGTATTCCAAATGACCGATCCCTGATAAGGCAACAAATTCTGGATAGCTCTCAATAACGTGGTTTTCCCGGCGCCATTCGGCCCCAAAATTATCAGAATCTCGCCCTTCTTCACCGAGAAGGAAATACCGTTGATAATCCGCTCGCCCTCATAGGACACATCAAGATTGCTAACCGTCAATACAGCATTTTCATTCATGTTACTCACTCGAAATCACGGAGAGACTCCTTGTCCTGGGTTATGAGTCGATTATCAATCGTGTTGATTTCCCAACGGGTCCAATGTAGCTAAGAAACGATTGATCTTATATACGCGACATTTCAATCTGAACTTCCGAAGGAGATTTGTCAATCCGAATAATTTAGAACATCCAAATATTATTAATCAATTGAACAATTTTTGTTCATATAGTCTAATTATCCAGTCCTCTTCCGACGCGCCGGCCGCAAAAATGAAAATTGCAATAAACGTACAAGACCTTTCCTCTCTGTTCACAAACGAAAAAATACGATGACATGATTGTATTCGGACCTGTACCCTCTCGACGGCTCGGACGCAGTTTAGGCATCAACAATATTCCGCCGAAACATTGCTCTTATTCCTGTTTGTATTGCCAAGTAGGAAAAACGCCCTCCACTGAGATCGAACCGAGGTTTTTTTACCAGCCCCTTGATATTTTCAACGAAGTCAAAAATCGAGTGGAAAAATTGCAGGCCGACGGGCAATCTATCGATTATTTGACTTTCGTGCCCGACGGAGAGCCGACGCTCGATATCAACCTCGGCGAGTCCATAAATCTGTTGCGCCGACTCAGCATAAAAATCGCGATTATTTCCAACGCCTCGCTGATCGAACGCAAAGACGTTCGCGAAGCGCTAATGCTAGCCGATTGGGTGTCTTTAAAAATCGATAGCGTCGATGAAACCACCTGGCGGCATCTCAATCGTCCTGATAAGGCGCTGAATTTAGATAGAATCCTTTCATCTATATTATCTTTTAAAAAAGAGTTCGACGGTTTTCTGGCAACCGAAACCATGCTGATCAAAGGCGTAAACACCGACGATCGCAACATCTCGAGTTTGACGGAATTTCTTCGCCAACTTAATCCGAACAAAGTCTATCTTGCCGTTCCGACGCGTCCGACTGCCGAACAGCACGCTGACGTACCCGATGCCGACGAGTTGAACCGTATTTATCAAACAGTCGCACGGACCATTTCCGGAGTCGAACTTCTCATCGGTTACGAAGGCAACGAATTCACCGCCAGTGGCGACCCGGTCCAAAATCTACTGTCTATTACCTCGGTCCATCCGATGCGTAAAGACGCAGTGGAAGCGTTGCTTAAAAAGACTGATGCCGACTGGAAAATCATTGACGAGCTCGTCGCTCAACACAAGCTTCGGGAAATCAAATACCACGGAAACATTTTTTATCTCCGTTCATTTTAAGCCAAGGTTAACGGGCGGATGAAACACTGTTGCACTTACTGAGTTAAAGACACACCCAAGACATTAACTTCTAAATAGCCCCGCAAATGTATTAATCAACAGGTAGACGCTATGCAGACAGAGCAATACAAGAAATACTTCGACGACATCGATGCGAGACTATTAAAAACCAGTCCCCATCAGGACATTATGCTGTTACGAGTGATCGCCTCCGTCATTCCGGTACTCGGTTTCGGTCTGGATGCCATTTACGACCTACCGATTTTGTTCTGGTTGGGAATGCCTTTTTATCTGTTTTGTCTCGCGCTCTATCTGGAAGGCTTATTGAAATCGATTTTGTTGATGCGTAAGGTCTCCGCCGAATTGTTAATCGTGCTGGTGATGAGCGTTACGCTGATTGACGGCCAACCGCTCAGCGGCGCAATGGTTGCCTGGTTTATCGGACTGGGACTGTACATTTCATTTACCATCATCAGAAAAAACAGGGAAAAAATCGAAAGCCTGATTCAGGAAAGAAAAACAACCGCACAACGGTTGATTGGCGATCAAATCGAAGAAATAACGATCAACGCGATCAAAAAAGGCGATCTGATCATTGTTCCTAAAGGCAATATCATTGCGGTCGACGGCCAAATTACCGAAGGCGCATCGTCGATCGACGAATCGATGGTGACCGGCGAACCGTTCCCGATCCATAAAAAACAAGGCGCCGAGGTGACTTCAGGCACGTTGAATCTAACCGCTCCGTTGCAAGTCAAAGCGACAAAAAACGGCGACGATTTCTTTGTCGAGGTCATGGCGAAAGAAATCGAAAACAGTCTGATGCAAAAGTCGGATTTGCAACGCCGCGCCGATACGACCGTGCAAACACTGCTGCTTTCCGTCACCGCTTATGCTTTTCTACTGTTGTTGATCACCGGAAATTTGCATTTGATGGCCACGGCTCTTGCAGTCATCTGCCCTTGTGCCTGGGCGTTGGCGACACCGACTGCATTTGCCGCCAATATCGGGCGTCTCGCACAGACCAACATCTTGGCCCGAGGCGGCGAGCCCCTGGAAAACATGCAAGATATCAAAACCTTGATCCTCGATAAAACCGGGACCGTCACGCAAGCGGAACCCGAGGTCAGCCAAATCATCGAAATCGAGTTGCCGAAATTGGAACTGCTGGAATTGGCGGCGTCGATCGAATCGCGCTTCGATCATCCGATTTCCCGAGCAATTATCCATTTTGCGCGCCGGCAAGGGATCACCCGATTCCGTTCGGTGGAACAAGCGGAAGACCTACCGGGGCGAGGGATCAAAGCGATCAGCGATAAACAGACAATTTTGATCGGCAGTGCGGAAACATTGCAGGATCAGGGAATCGACTTGCCCGAAATTAAATACGAAGGCCGCGCCATCTGGGTGGCGGTCGACGGAAAAGTAAAAGGAATCATCGTCATCCGCGACATCATGCTGGCCGAAATGCAAAATTTAGCGGAAACGATCCATTCCTTCGGCATCGAACAAGTGATACTGGCAACCGGCGATAACGAAGAACAAGAAGCCAAGCGTGTTGCCGAGTACATCAATGCCGACGCTTATTATTTCAATGCCACGCCGGAAGATAAAACGAATCTGGTCAAACAATATCAATCGACCGGTAAAGTCGCCATGGTCGGCGATGGCGTAAACGATGCGCCGGCACTAGCCGCAGCCAATGTTGGCATAGCGATCGGCGGATTAAAAAACGTCAATCTGGCGATCAGTTCCTCGGATATTGTCATCCTCGGGAACGATGCAAAGGATTTAATCGAAGTGTTACGGCTCAGTCATAAAATGGGCGGAATTATCCGGCAAAATTATACTTGGGCGATCGGTTTCAACATCGTGGGTCTGAGTTTGGCGACATTCGGGTTCCTGAATCCGGTTTTTGCCGCCTTTCTGCATCACCTAAGCTCCGTATTTGTCGTGATTAACGCCAGCCGCTTATATTTTACCCATATCGAACATTCCGTCGCACAGCCCCTGTTTGCCAAAATGGACGCTTGGGCCAGAAATCAACGACAATCAAATTCCGGCAATTCGAGTTCTTTAAACGCCGATGATCGCGGTCTCCAAACTCAAGTGGAATCTCCAGCAAAGAACTGAACTCAATTCTGCGCCGCCGCATGGGCGGCGCAGAGCTATGGTTTGTTATCGAGCGGAATGTTGACCAAATTGTTCATCAGTCCTTTCAGGCCGTCGTAGACGGTAATCTTGTCGATCCTATCGCTCACCCGCTCCAGCACCTCCAACTCTTTCAAGCGAAGGATAGTGGGATTGCCTTCCATCACTTTTGCGGTATTGTGCAAAGAGCGCGTCGCCGCAGTTTCCTCACGACGCTTGATCAAATTGGCTTCGGCCGCTTTTTCCGCCTCGACCACCTGATTCAAGATCGTCTTCATCTCGCCCGGCAAAATGATGTCCTTAACGCCAACGCTATTGATTTTCAGGCCGTACTTTTCCGCTTTAGCGGCTACGACGTCGAAAATCTCCTGATTCATCGCGTTTTTATCGGCCAGCAGTTCGTCCAGCGTTTTGGCGCCGACCGCCTCCCGCAGCGCCAATTGCAATTCGCGGTATAAGAAATCGGCATAATCGCCTAATTCCATCGTCGCCCGTTCGACATCCTCGACCTTGTAGGCGGCCGACAGGTTGACTCGCAAACTGACCCGATCCTTGGTCAACATTTCCTGTCCTCCGACATCCAGGTTTTGCAGACGCAGATCGACCAACTTGACACCTATATTGCGATTATAGCGCCAGAAACCGTAGCTGCCGGGCGGCAACAGCTTTTCCTTGTGGCCGTTCACCAGCAACAAACCAACGCTGTAATCCGGTATTTCGACATAATAAACCACATGCAACGCGGCCTGAGCCTTTCGGAAATAATCGCCGTGCACCAGCAACGCCAGAATGTCGTTAGCGACACGGTAATCTTGACCAACATCGACACGTTCGATTTTAACTTCTGCCGGCTGTTTCCAGAACACATGGTATGTCCCCGGCGGCAGAACATCGGCCAACTTACCGTCGATATAGCACAAACCCAATTCGGTATCGTTCAATTCGTACTCGTCGAAATGCTGAAGTTTCAATTGCGGGTAAGTGCGCATTAAAAACTTGGCCAATTTGTGCTGAAATTTGGGTTGGGCGCAATCGTAAATTTCGACGCGAATCTCGTTCAGCGGATCTAAAAAATAATAACGACCCGGTTCCAACACTTTCTTATAACTGTTTTTGCGAAACAGCAGGGCTTTTTCATGATCCGCTATTTCATAATGTTTAATACCTAACATTTTTCTTCTCCATCTGAATTGAAAAACCCTGACAGCGCAGGCGGAACCCTGTTTATCCGGGACAGGAAACGCCGTTCCGAACAGAGGCGGAAAAACAGCGGTTGAAACAGCTTCCAAGCCAAATCAAACCAGCCGACTTTCGTCCGTTGTCGTCGCTACGATCATGTCGCAGGAATCCGCACGGTTCGGCGCTGACGCCGTCATTGCGGTTTCCGGTCACCCGGAAACCGCCGGGATTTCCTTACTGTCGATGCTCAAGCATCTTAAGGGGATTCGAACCCCAGGCTATTCGCCTTTACCAGGAGCCGTTATACGGCGGGTACTTTGGCCGGACTCGAACCGGCAACACGTTGATGACAAGTCAACCGCTCTACCTTTGAGCTACAAAGTGTCGTCCGGTTTTCACTCTGACTCGGTACGCACAAGACCAAGGATCTCGGCGCCAGACCGGCATACGGAACCGGTTCCGCTGAATCAGACTAAGTAACCAAACTTGTTTGGGCGGCATCAAAACAAACGCCGCCTACATTCTTTTTCGAATGGAAATACGCCACTGTCTGTTCGGCACGATTTCCTCGCAACCAATCTCGATGTCTAAAAATTGTTCAATGACTGCAATATTGGTTCGCACATGGTCGCTAAGCGGTCCGGTTATGAACGCCCCCCCTGCGGTTAACGCCATTGGGAGTAACAGCTGATCGGCCAAATACCCCCCGACCGGCGCACCGTGACACTGATAGCGGCGCAATTTTTCCACCGCCGTATTCGCCACCCGTTCGGCGCTGATACCGACAGTTCCGATACAATCGACAATTTCGCAGATATGCGTGTAATAGCTGCGTAAAGACACCACGTTACCGGCGCCTAACGCGTTAACACGCAAACTGCGAATCCAGTCCGAAGGCCAATTCAATTTACTTTGTAACCGTTTCATCTCTCTTTGCGTGACATGGCCGGGAAGTCCGGCATCGATGCACACCGCCTCCCCTCTCTCCAAATCGCCGCGTTGTTTCAAGTCAATGCGGCGGAATTCGGTCTGCGGATCGATTTTGACACTCCATTGCCCGCCGCCCACCGGATAAAATCCGTAGCGCTCGATCTCGGTCCGGCAATTCACGCCGATTCGTTGCATCACCGGCAAAAACGCTTCTCGAATAAAATCGTAACTGGGCGCTAACGGATTATGCGTGCCGCCTTCCAGAACCAGACTCGATGGTTTACCCGCCAACATCAACAGCGGTAAAACGGTTTGAAAGATCAATGTACTGCTACCGGCGCTACCGACCGAAAAACGGTACTCACCGGCTTTTATCGTCCCAGGCACAAACTGCACGTTTTTCGAACCCAGAGTTGCCCCTTTTACTTCGGCATCGCATATTTCCGCCGCCGCCCTAACGCAAGCCAAGTGCTGGCGCATCAAACCCGGTTTTTTACGACCGCTTCGAATATGCCGGATGTGTATTGCACGTCCGCTGCAAGCGGACAGCGACAAAGCCGTACGCAAAACCTGGCCTCCGCCTTCGCCTTGAGAACCGTCGATTTCCAAAAATTCCATCGCATTACCTTTTTCTCGCATTAACCAATGACACCTCTTAAAACGACAAAGTACACACTAAGTTTCTTTAACTGCCTGAAAAAATGTTTCCCGTGAACCCAGTCATCCTTTGACACAAACCACTTGCTTCAAGGTGTAAACGATCTCTACCAAATCCTTTTGCGCTTCCATCACCGCGTCGATATCTTTATAAGCCGCCGGCGTTTCGTCGAGTACGTTTTTATCTTTGCGGCACTCGACACCGATCGTGGCTTCCTTGTGTTGTTCCACTGAAACCCTTTTTTTTGCCTCGGTTCTGGACATCACCCGTCCCGCACCGTGGCTGCAGCTATGAAAGCTTTCCGCGTTCCCCAGCCCTCTGACAATATAGGATTTAGCCCCCATGCTACCCGGAATGATGCCCAGCTCACCCAATCCAGCCCGAACCGCGCCTTTTCGTGTCACCAATACGTCGCGGTCGTAATGCCATTCGCGATTCACGTAATTATGATGGCAATTCACCGCTTCCACTCGCGCCTCGAAAGCCAACTGCAGCGACCCTTGCAAAGCCGTCAGCACACGCGCCATCATCACTTCCCGATTGATTCGTGCAAATTGCTGCGCCCATTCCACCGCCTCCACATAATCGTCGAAATGTAACGTACCCTCCGGTAGATAAGCCAAGTCACGGTCAGGCAGATGAATATGCCAACGTTCCATTTCCTTTTTCGCCAATTCGATGAAATGGCTGCCGATGCGGTTTCCAACACCGCGGGAACCGCTGTGTAGCATCACCCAAACCGATTGGTTTTGATCCAGGCAAATTTCGATAAAATGATTACCGGTCCCCAATGTTCCTAAATGATTAATATTATTTGTGTTTTTCAAGACACGGTGTTTGTCCGTCAATTGAGAAAATTTTTGTTCCAACGGTTTCCACGCCGTTAACACATCGTCCGGTAAATCTTTCCAGGCCCCGACGTCGCGACCGCCTTTTCTTAATCTTGCAGATCGGCCGTGAGGAACCGCCTGTTCGACCGCACTGCGTACGGCACTTAGATTATCCGGCAATTGATCCGCCTTTAATGCAGTTTTAACCGCCATCATCCCGCAACCGATATCGACGCCAACCGCTGCCGGAATAATGGCTCCGATCGTCGCCACCACGCTGCCGATCGTCGCGCCTTTACCCAAATGCACATCCGGCATCGCTGCAATCCATTTGTAGACGAACGGCAATCTGGAGATATTAATCAGTTGTTGTTTGGCAGCCTGTTCAAACGGTACGCCACGAGTCCAGGATTTGATCGGTACGCCTCCGGTTTCTTTCGTCACTTGATAATTAAATGATGTCATGGTTTTTTCCTATAAAATTCATAACCGATATTGCAATAGCGATGCCAACCCTAACAAAAACGATATTTCATTTATTTTTCAATTACATATAAGAACAAAACAATTCAAACCAAAACCACTATACTTAATAAAATATGTATTTCGATAATATGATATCTATTTCGATAAATGAAAACCGTTGCAATCAGTCTCTTGGGTACGACCTTAGATAATCGCGGCCAAGGTAAAAAACGTTGGGAACGTTGGCGTCCGACCGTCTCACTGTGCCAACAGGAAGATTTGGTGATCAACCGGATGGAGTTGTTGTTTCAAACCCATTTTCAGGACCTAGCCGATCTGGTAACTAACGACATTCGGCTGATCTCGCCGGAAACCGAAGTTCGCCACCATCTGATCGATATCGACGATCCCTGGGATTTTGAAAACGTTTACGGCGCCTTACACGATTTCGCCCGTAGCTACCGTTTCGATGTGGAGCATGAAGATTACCTGTTGCACATCACGACCGGCACCCATGTCGCCCAAATCTGCCTGTTCCTGTTAAACGAAGCGCACTATCTCAGAGGCCGACTGATCCAAACCGCGCCGGCGAAACGAGAGGAAAACACCGTTGCTCATTATCAAATCATCGACCTGGACTTGTCCCGTTACGACCGCATCGCGTCGCGGTTTTCCCGGGAACACCGAGAAGGCACGGTTTATCTGAAAGGCGGTATTGAAACCCGCAATACCGCGTTCAATAGGACGATTGCCCAGTTGGAACAAGTGTCACTTCGATCCGAAGATCCGATACTGCTTGCCGGCCCGACCGGCGCCGGCAAATCCTTGTTGGCAAAACGCATCTACGAATTGAAAAAGCAACGGGGATTGGTATCGGGAAAATTAGTGGAGATCAACTGTGCGACTTTGCGCGGCGACAATGCCATGTCGACCCTGTTTGGCCACATCAAAGGGGCTTTTACCGGCGCGCTAAAAGACCGCAAGGGACTGCTGGCGGAAGCCGACCGCGGTATCCTGTTTTTGGATGAGGTCGGCGAATTGGGTTTGGACGAGCAAGCCATGCTGTTGCGTGCGATTGAAGACAAGCGCTTCATGCCTTTCGGCTCGGACCGTGAAACCGGCAGCGACTTCCAATTGATCTCCGGCAGCAACCGTGACTTACAGCGTCACGTCGAAAACGGGCATTTCCGCGAGGACCTGCTGGCACGGATCAACTTATGGACCTATGAACTGCCGTCATTGCAACAACGCCTCGAAGACCTAGAACCGAATATCGACTATGAACTGGAAAAATTTGCCGAAAAAGCAGGCAGTTTGGTCAGCTTCAATAAAGATGCGCGAAACCGCTACCTCGCTTTCGCGAAATCCCCTGCCGCACGATGGAAAGCCAATTTCCGCGACCTCAATGCCAGCATCACCCGCATGGCAACTCTCGCTCCGGGAGGCCGCATCAACAGCGAAATTGTCGAAGACGAAATTGTCCGCCTGCGGCATCAGTGGCATCGCACCGAGAACGGCAAAATATCGTTCGATCTCACGACCTATCTCGAACAACCGATCGATCTGTTCGATCAAATCCAACTGACAGAAGTGATCAAACTATGTAAACAATCGGCTTCGGCCGCGGAAGCCGGACGTCGTTTATTCAACGTCAGCCGGCAACGCAAAACTTCCATCAACGACAGCCACCGCCTGGTGCAATATTTACGCAAATTCGGTTTAAGATTCGAGCAGTTTAATTTATGAAAACAACATCTCCCTGCAATGCTTTGCCTTTAAATACGGACATTAAGTATGAGAACGAAATCTTTGAAAAACAGAATTGCCACCGAATATGTATCGACCCGAAATTTATTGCTGCATCGATAACCGCAATTGATACAATAACCGAGTTAAACTGTTACCGATAAATACCGACGAACAAAACACGAAACTGACTAATTCGGCTTTTTACCGATCTTCATCGGTCAACAAGCTATTAAATAAATCTGCAACCTTATAACCCGACACTCCCCCCTCACTTCCGAAAAAGCGAAATTATTAATCAGCATGAAAACCCGTACGCAAACCAACCTGAGTCCACTGTATAACCTGCACAGGGACTTACCCGCAGGCCTGGTCGTATTTTTGGTCGCCCTACCGCTGTGCCTCGGCATTGCACTCGCTTCCGGTGCACCGTTAACTTCAGGCATTATCGCCGGGATCGTCGGCGGAATCGTTATCGGCTTCGTCAGCAACTCCGCTTTGGGAGTCAGCGGTCCGGCCGCAGGTCTGACGGTGTTGGTGTTAAGCGGCATTGAACAAATGGGACTTCCCACATTTTTACTCGCTATTATCTTTGCGGGAATCGTACAAATCGTCTTGAGTTTTTTACGCGCGGGTATCGTCGCTTATTACTTTCCGTCGGCCGTAATCAGCGGCATGCTATTCGGCATTGGCGTTATCATCCTGCTCAAACAGATTCCGCACGCTTTCGGTTATGATAAGGACTACGAAGGCGATATGGATTTCGTCCAGAGCGACGGTTTTAACACTCTCAGCGAGCTAACCCATGTTTTTAACATGCTATCCCCCTCCGCTACCGCGATCACACTGGTCGCGCTAACCATTCTTCTCTTATGGGATACGGACTGGATTAAAAATACTCGGCCGGGAAAATTGATTCCGGGCTCTTTGCTTGCCGTCTTCAGCGGTGCCGCCATTAACCAGATTTTACTGATGATCGCCCCCGAACTGGCGCTCGGCAGCAGTCATCTGGTTACTATCCCGGTCCCCGAAAATCATCTGGATTTTTTTTCCCATTTGGTGTTTCCTGACTTTTCTCAATATGCCAATCCCGCCATCTACTCTGCCGGATTCATCATGGCGGTAGTAGCCAGTCTGGAAACTCTTCTTTGTACCGAAGCCACCGACAAGCTCGATCCTCACAAACGTTCAACCGACACCAACCGTGAGCTACTGGCCCAGGGTATCGGTAATGCGACTTCGGGTTTGCTGGGCGGATTACCGGTCACCCAGGTCATCGTTCGCAGCTCGGCCAACGTTCAGGCCAATGGTCAGACCAAAGTATCAACCATTTTCCACGGTTTTCTGTTGTTAGTTGCGATCTTGGCAATCCCTACCTTGTTAAATACCATTCCTTTGGCTACCTTGGCGGCAATATTGTTAGTCGTG
>JBNLEI010000210.1:0-15314 GCA_050304855.1 Methylococcaceae bacterium | reverse complement strand
GGCTAGCGCTCGGCGACGAGCGATTTGCTTTGGAAATTGAAGCGTTGACCAAGAGACGAGTAGCCGCTAGAAAACCCGGTCGGCCGAGAGCCCTGGAGCAAGACGAATACATATTACTCTGACCCAGAACGAATATAAAGTGAATTGCCCCATCAATAAAAAACGGGGCGACTTCACGTATCAGTTCCCTCAAAAATGGCCGGACCAAGCCGGGCTTACGATTGACAAAATTATCAGTTAAACGTAAGTGTCTGCGCCATCACATTACCGTTGGGCCCAACAAAACCGTCCCACTCAACTTTGTCTCCTACCGCAGGGCTTGTTGCTTCACCCCCGTAGTTAACAGAAGTGCAGTCGGCGTAGTCGATGCGTTTGTTTTTAACAATAATGTAGTGATCTCCAATTTCCGACACATTGCCTTTACCCTTACTAGGTTTGGACCCCTTGGGTTTGATGCAAGAGATCTCATATATCACCATGTCGTAGTTGGCGATAGCCATGATGCCGTCACTATCAACCACTATCACTTCCACGGTAAAAGTACCCTCCATTGTCGGCGTACCTGTAATCGAACCATCGCTGTTCATCAGGAGCCCATCAGGCAGCCCCGATGCAGACCAAATGTAAGGCGGCACTCCACCGTCGGCGGACAAAGATGCGCTGTAAGATTGACCTATCTGTCCGTAAGGTAGCGTTCCGGAGATAACGAGTGGAGAAGGCGTATTGCTATCGACGTCAAGCACTTCAAAGGCGTTGTCACCAATACCAGCGTCGTTAGTGACTAATATCCCTTGCAGAATCGGTAGTCCGTCTGGGTAAGCTCCGGGCGTTGGGGAGGAATGGCTGCTAAAATCGTGCACCGACGGCACAACCCAGCCGGTGACGCCGTTCGGAT
This sequence comes from Methylococcaceae bacterium, assembly GCA_050304855.1. Lineage (GTDB taxonomy): Bacteria > Pseudomonadota > Gammaproteobacteria > Methylococcales > Methylomonadaceae > Methylomarinum. The sequence goes on along the minus strand of JBNLEI010000210.1, from coordinate 14,419 downwards.
AGGCTTGATTAGACACATCGGTCATAAGCAAGGTGTAATAATGCCGAGGCTCAAGGACTAGGCCCGCAGCAGCGTAATCTACTTCCACGAAGCCCATGAAAGGCTTATTCAGGGTGAGAACGCGACTGTCGAGCACTGTACCATTCACGCCTTCTCCATCCAATAATTGGACCTTAACAGTCACGCTGGACGCGACAGCATAGGGATACGGGGGCAAATCCGGATAGGTTTCTTTGAGCCAATTGGTGAATGACTCTTCGTCCGCAATGAATATACCCGCCGTGACGGAGGGAGCCAGCGCCTTAAAAGTCTGACCAATCGGTGCGTGATTGAAGTCATGACCGGCCGATGTTGCCGGAGCGAACAAAAGGTCAGTATTTCCAGCACTGACACCCATGCTACTGAACACTAGCAAAGCTGCGGTAAGAAAAGTTTTACAGTTCATCATTGTGCCTTTCTATTGAAAAATATACCATCCTAACGATTTAACTATCGACGTCGTGTTGAAATGCTCACCAGAAGTCGATCATAAAGGTATTCGGGCAGAGTGCTGTTTCTATAGCGTCAAAAGCTGGGTCCCCTAAGTCATAGCCCACCACCTCAGTGAGTTGCCAACGGGCGCGCCCTCCACCGCCATTAAACCTGCAAACTCCTTCGTTATTGGTCGTACACGAATCCGGTTTATAACGGAACACAGCCCTGTTCTGCCGGTAATCCACGTACGTCCAAAGTGCGTTGATGGTTACATCGGCTAAAGGGTTGTGGAAATCGTCGTGCAAAATGACGCTTACCTTATTCTTGTTCTCGGCCGGATCCGAACGACAAATGCTTTCAAAGTGAAATAAAGGTATTACTTCGGCATTCGAAACATTCGGAAAGATAAAAACGATTCCCAACAGCACGGTGAAAGCGGCTGAAAGTAAATCACGTGGATAAATATTGAATACATGCATGGTAAATTTCTCCTAAGCCACTAAACAGTTCAACTATGACGCGACTACGGTGTAGGCGTCAGTATGTATGTCAACAAATTAGCTTTAGGATCGACGTCACCAACCAGGATTATACCGTCGTCATTAATATCGTTGCCTCGAGAAAACGTCATATGCCTTGAAGCATATTGATTCAGATCGATCGCTGTTGTATTGTCTGACGCCCATGTAACGGCCTTGCCGGCAACCGTTCCTACCGCTTCGCCCCAACCGTTGACCGATTTCACCGCTACGCCTCCGCTTTGGCCATCGAGATTGTTCAACTCAATCAACTGACCAGGTTCTCCGACGTTGTAGAGAAAGCCTCGGTCTCCACAATTTCCCGCTACCCACAATTGACCGCTATTGACCACTTGACTGATGCTTACGCCTTGACAGTAACTAGCGCCAGGAAGATCCGGAATGGAAATTGCCGCGCCATTTACGCTTTGGTAAACATAAGCGTGCTGAGCGCCATCAATCGCAGTATAAGTACCGGTAATGTCGCCTTCATCGTTAATGTCCGCGCCTGTCGTCGGAACATCGGAATCAAATACGGAAACCTCTTCCAAAACATTCGAACCACCGGTATTCTGGAATGTGGCAGCCCTGCCGATCCATCGTGTTGGCTGATTTGGATCCCGTTTTTGCGCCGTACCGACAGCGACACCGTCGTTGTTGATAGCATTAAGCAAACTGCCGCCGCCATCGGGCAACGATCCGCTATAAAATACTTCGCCTCCGGAGTAAAGCCATCCTCCTGCGCTCACCGAACCTCTGTATTCGCGTCCCACCAGTTCAAGCGAATCGTTGATTCCAAACGAGTAAACATAATTCCAGTCTACCGGCCACTGAACTTTGATAATGTTTCGGCCGTCGTAAATCCATGGCGCATAGTAACAAACTTCCAGTATCGGTCTAGTTCCCTGGATTTTGGAACATTTCACTTTATAGGTGCCGGTCAAATAACCCGCGCTACTCATACTGAGCGCCGCCCCCGGCCCGTTTATCGATTCGACGGTATAGCCGGCCGCCGAAACTTCGGCGGACAACCCCGGTAACAGTGTTATGGCAGCAATTGCCGCTTGAACGGGAAAAAATTGTCTGAGTCTTTTTGTAATTACTGCTTTCATGTTGTTGTTCTCAAATTCAATGTCGTTATTTAATGTGGCTACTGCCTACAGCGTTTCAGGAGGCAATCAGCATTCGATTTACCCTGTTGATTTATCTTAGAGCTCTTCCTTTTAATTTTATGGCTTACGTTTCCCTTTCGATTCACGAACGGTAATCTCTACTTGTGCATTTGAAATTTGACCCTCGTCATCGGTAACAGTCAGCACGGTGAAATAGGTTCCCGGTTCGGTAAAAGCGAAAGTTGCAGATTGAATTGTGATACACCAAAAAAGATGGAATCTGAAGTCAATTCCATGCCTAATGGGTTAGTTTTTAATATTTTTCGACGCCCCATCTCTTTACCTTTTAATTGAGTAATGAAACACCAAAAAATAATGGGAATGGGAATTGGAATGAAATTATTTTTCATCAAATACTTATTAAGACAATTTATTATCTAAATGTATTTAAGTAATCTTGAACTTATTTAATTTAGACTTATAATTTTTTCAACTAATCAAAGATTAAATATAATAATTGAGATATTTATTTCCATAAAAACACCCTCTCAGCCAGCTCACTCCATATGCGTTTATTTTTATTTAAAATCAATAGATTACAAATACGCCCCAGATAAAAAATGCACCGACTCTTATTTTCTAGCGGGTACATGTAAAAACACATACCACCAAATTCTCTATATTTTTACTATTTAATATTCTAGTATAATAATCTGAAGAATTAATTAAACTTAGGTACATCTTTAGTTAAAAAATTAATCCAGGTTAACTTTTTTATTTTTTACTTGATATTTCTTTTAAAAACTCATTAGTCATTAATTTCTAAGCGGTCTATCCATGTCGATACTTAGTCCAGTAAAACCTTGCTCATTCTGTCCCGGTAGAAAATATGGTTTTTGCCAAACCATGCTTAGTGTTATTAATCTGGAGCTAGACTCTGACATCGTCAAACACAAACGTTTAGATACGAAAGAATATTTGTTTCGGCAAGGTCAGACGTATGAGGGATTGTTTGTTTTGAAATCGGGTTGGATGATGCTAACCCGCGTTGACGATAATGGAAAAAGACAGGTGCTAAAAGTCGTGTTGCCCGGTGATGTCTTGGGTTTTCAACCGGATACCGATAGTCCGGCAATTTATTCGGCCATTGCGGTTCAAGAATGTACTATTTGCGTTATCCCCAGTGCAGTTCATTTATGCGCAACACATCCCCGACTCGCAATGCGGCTTGCATGGATATCAGCTTGTAACATGCTACTTCTGGAAATGTATTTGGTCCAAATAAGTCAACATAGTGCAAGTAACCGAATCGCATTTTTAGTGTTGGAGATTTTTCGAAGATTAAATCTGCGGGGATTAAACAATGGCGATACTATTCCATTTCCTTTAAAACAGAAAGATATTGCGGATATGGTTGGTTTAACAACAGTTCACGTTAATAGAACCTTGCATTTGTTAAAAGACAAGGGACTGTTCGCTATCACTCATCATCAATTAACTATTCTCAATTATGAAGCACTTACGGAATTTGTAGGCTCTGAGTTTGACATGTTTATGGCCTGCGAAGTACCGCAATAAGCTGAAATTACTGACTCAGACTTAATCTAATGGGATGGAAAATACCGTTGACTTTGCGAATTAGGGTCGGAGGTCTGATTACGCTATGCTTCGGCCCTGCGGATATGGCGTTTGATCAAAAGCGGATTTTCAAGTGTGTTACCCAAAACCGAACGACCGAACGACGCTCGAAGTTACGAAAGACGTTCAGAGAGTGGGTATATAGCAACGGCATTTATGGGATATTCACCCTTGACGAAGCCGACAATCAACGCCACATCGATTATATCCATGTTAATCTTTTGAAGCATGGGCTCGTTACACAAGTGGTAGACTAGCCATATTCTTTTTTCACCGCTACGTCGCTAAGGAAATTTATTCGTCGAACTGGTGCAACGACATTGATTCTTCGATTTGTAGAGATCGATAATATGCGCCCGATTACGCTGCACCAATTGGACTTACGGACTGGTCAACGCTTTTCAAAGAACCCAAAAGCGTTTGTGTAATAAACCTGCCTGATAACAGTGGTAACCGTTATCAGGCATTTGTTTGTTAATCCGCTATCGGTAGGCCACTGGGTACGCTATACGGTACGGCGGACCTCATATCGAAACTAGCCGGATCGGTTAGGGCATTTAAAAATTCCATAATATATCCGATTTCCTCTTCGTCGAGATCAACTCCCTGGATTTCGATACGGGCTTTCAGAGCCTCGCGGCTCGCCATATCGGTATGAATCAGCTCATCGATATCAGTAAGATCGTCCCGATACGGCAAGCGCGCTTGATCGATATCGTAATCTTCAAGGCTTTGTTCCGGGTTAAGGTGGTGTCTGACCATCGCTTCCAGCGTATCGTAAGCGCCGTCGTGTCCCCAAGGTCCTGTAAGGGCTACATTGCGCAAGGTAGGAGTGCGGAAACGATAACGGTCTTTTATTTCTCCAGTCACTTTTTCACGCCCGAAATCGTCGTGCCCCTCAAGGCCGTCTCCTTTACCGGGGCCGATTTGCGGCACGCCCAGAACGTGAAACTTTTGGTCTGTTTGCAAAGATCCTTTATGGCAAGACGAGCAATAATTCTGAAACAGTTTCATGCCGGTTTTGGCGTCATGACTCAAGCTTTTTTCTCCACGTAAATAACGGTCAAATGGGCTATTGTCCGCGCGGAAGGCTGTTGCTTCAAACGCGCCGATCGCATTAGCGATATGCACAAACGAAATTTGATTCGCGTTCACGCCGGGATAAGCCTGTTCCATTAATTCGACATATTCGGGAATCGCCATCACGCGCTCGGTCAGCAAGCGCCATACTTCGGCCAGATCGCCGTTCGCCCCGGCATCGGCAACCGCGTTTTCTCCAGCCTGTCCGGCCATTTCTGCCGCCGAAGTCACAGGAAACATGGCTTGCGCCGCCAACGCATGATCCAACCCGGCGGGAAATTGATCGCCGGCCGGCGAATCGAATCCAGAAGGCTTTTCCGGATTGACGCTAAGGCGGCCGTCATGGAACATCGTGACGATTTCCTTGGCGCCCAGATTAAAAATATGCGGCGCGTTGCGCGGTACGCGTTCGTGAATCGCATCGGCGCCCTCGCCGGTGTCACGTGTTACGCCCAAACCTCTGCCGCCTTCGCCCACCGGCAAGGCAAGTCCGTCACCGGTGCCCGCCATGGGATGATGACAGGAGGCGCAGGAAATATTCATGTTTCCGGATAGAATTTTGTCGAAAAATAAAAACTTCCCGAGCTGAATTTTTTCCGGGCTTGCCGAGTGAAAATCGGCATCGGTCAAAGCCGCTTGAATGTGCTTATGCTTGTGATGATGGTCGTGCCCATGTTTGGGCCCGCCGGCATTGACGGTCGCGGACATGCTTGCTCCGAGAACAACCGTCGAGATCGTCTTGATGATATGTTTCATAATTTTTCGTCCGTTCTGGATTGATCGTAAATGCCCCTCTAGGCAATCGAAATACCCGAATGCGAATTGCTGGTGGCATAAACAAGTTATGACGAAAGCCTATTGGCAAAATATGAAAAATTACCGCGTTTGCTGGTCATTTAACGTTGCCGGGAATGTGCGGCTGATGGAAACAGATATTTGATCTATTCGATTTATGAAACTATGCCGGCGCGAAGAATGTAGGAACTTTACCTCACCGACTGAACAGCAAAGTAAAAAAAGATTGCTTTTTTTAAAGCAGCAGCATACATTCCCGCCACCCAAATTTTTGACAGAGAAAATAATTTGCTGAACGCACCTGATTACGAACTGGAAGCCATCGAAACCCGCTATGATGCCATCGCAAGCGATCTGACTGAGACCGGCTTGAGCATTGTTCAAGACTATTTCGACCCAGCATTGATTAATGCGCTGGAAGCCAACCTAAATGCCTACCGCAAAGCTGATGAACTCACTTACGCCGGTATCGGCCGCGGCGATCAATTTAAATTCGATCTCGACATTCGCAGCGATAAAACGCATTGGTTAAGCCCTATCACCGAAGCCCAATGCCAATTTTTAAACAGTATGGAGTCGCTCCGGATCGCCATGAACAAGCGGTTGTTTCTCGGCCTGTTCGAATATGAAAGCCATTTCGCCTACTACGAACAGGGCGCGTTCTACAGCAAACACAAAGACAGCTTTCGCGGCGCCGCCAACCGCATCCTCAGTACCGTCACCTATCTGAATCGGCATTGGCATAATGACGACGGCGGCCTTTTAGTTATTTATCATGAAAATGTCGAGGAAATCTGCCGCATTCTGCCGGAAGCCGGAACCCTGGCCATATTCCTAAGCGAGGAAATTCCTCACGAGGTCACACCTACTCGGCGACCTCGCAGTAGTATTGCCGGTTGGTTTAGAAGCAACGGTAGCAGCGGTGGCGACATCGATCCGCTGCAATAGCGGATCAGGCCGTTGTAAAATAGGCTGCAGCCATAACCGGTGTTATCGGTTAAAATAACAATCGTTTCGAGCTTGAGAAAAAGGCATTTCCTAAACCCGGCGCAGGGAACATTCCAGCAGGAAGCGATCGGCCACAACCGAATTTCCGAATCACATTGAACTTAAGGTCGCCACCGCCACAAGCACTAGACACCCGATTCTTTCCGACTTAACGCCAAAAACGTCAAGAGATCAGTCCAATTGCGTCGAAACCGCTACTCCAAACCGCCGGCCTCTAAGAGAAAAACTTTCTCGTTAAGCAGAAAGCTGAAACGCTTGACGCTCTACTCCATCCTGGCATTTGTCTCGTTTTCAGCGATCTGCGTTGCCGTACTCAGAATTCTTCCCGCCCCGACATCGGCATTTATGTTAAAGCGTCATATCGACGATTGGAGAGCAGGAAACGGATACCAAATTATTGACTATCAATGGCGTGAACGCCGAAACATATCGAAACATGTTTTTGCTGCCGTGATTGCCGCCGAGGATCAGCGTTTTTATACTCACCACGGTTTCGACTTCGAGGAACTCAGCCGCGCCGTGGAACATTTTCTGGACGGCGGCAGACTGCGCGGCGCAAGTACCATCAGCCAGCAAGTCGCGAAAAACTTATTTCTGACGCCCGAAAAATCATTCTGGCGAAAAGGGCTGGAAGTCTGGTTTACCCTTTTGATCGAAACACTCTGGGACAAACGACGGATTTTAGAAATGTATGTCAACGTCGCCGAGTTCGGTGACCATGTTTTCGGCATTGAAGCTGCGAGCCGGCGCTATTTTAAAATACCGGCAACAAAACTAACCGCCCGGCAAGCCGCTCTGCTAGCCGCCATCTTGCCTAACCCAATCAAATACAAAGCCTCACAACCCAGCGAGTATATATTCAAACGGCAAGCCTGGATTTTGCGGCAAATGAAAAACTTAGGTTATTTAAGCTAGTGACAGCAACTTCTCTTGCTATGACCACGTTTGTGTATTCAATGAGCGGGAGAACCATAGCATCGCCTTAAGTATTTGCATCGAGTTTTAGGGTGTGGTAGAAGGTTTCTCGTGAATGAATTAAACCATTCACATTTACTAATTTATAAATTAAGAATTTCACTGAGAATGATCAAACTTGATCAGTAAAATTAATAACTAATATAAAATTGAGGAAATTTATAATGAAAAAACTTCTAGCAATCACAGCAGTGAGTTTAGTTGCCTTAGCGCCTTCTCTTTCAGTCGCTGGCGAGTCGGATATGTGTAAAGGCTGCCATAATGGCTCTGTCGCACCCGCCATTGACGCTTTAAAGAGCAAATTCAAAACGGCTGATGAATTGGTCGCCGGTGCTAAAAGTTCTCAAAACCCAATGATGAAAGCTGTCCAAGGTGATGAGGCTAAATTAAAAGCGGCTGCTGCAGAAATTATGAAATAAAAAGTTGAGCCATCCAATAACTCAATAAATCATAACAACAAGTACAAAACTAACGGGAACTCGGAACAACTACGCTTTTCTTTTGGTTGAAGATTCCAAAATTCGGTTTTCCCATGAAGCAAGCCCGATGTTTTGCCTTATCCAGTTGGTTTTTTAGCCCAAAATGCATGATTTTCCGCATTTTGGGCGCACTTAGCTGACAATCCCGCAAACAAACCCAGTCCTTTTTAAGTTCTCCTGATGTTAAATCTATAGTTGCAATCTTACTCAAAGATATATACGATTATCCGTATATCCATAATCAAATTCAATAATGCTAACACCTGCTCAAGTATACAAATGCCTGTCCGACGATACACGACTGCGTTGCGTGACGTTGTTACAACAGGAAGGCAAACTTTGCGTCTGTGAATTGACAGAGGCGCTGGCGTTGTCGCAACCTAAAATCTCCAGACATTTGGCACAATTGCGGCAATACGGTCTACTCCAGGATAGCCGCGAGGGGCAATGGGTGTACTATCGGATCAATCCCGATCTGCCCGACTGGGTATCGCCGATTCTGAAAAGCGCTTTGCAGGCCGTAGTTTCGACTGATTCTTTCGGCAAAGACCTGGAACGTTTGCACGCCATGGCGAACCGCCCCGATTTGGCTGCGTGCTGCTAATTATTAATGGCTTTTATATTTGCTTATCTGCATATCACGTTATAGGAATAATAATGAAAAGATTGCATATTCACTTGTCGGTAGACGATCTAAAACAAAACATCGGCTTTTACAGCGCCCTTTTCGGCTGCGAACCCACCGTGCAGCACGACGATTATGCGAAATGGATGCTGGACGATCCGCGGGTCAATTTCGCTATTTCTAACCGAAGCGCCCAGCTTGGCCTCGACCATCTCGGGATTCAGGCGGAGAACGCGGAGGAGCTTCAGGAAATCAAACTGCGTCTTGAAAGCGCGCAAAGTCCGATTGAAAGTCAGGAAGAAGCCGGCTGCTGTTATATGCGTTCCGACAAACATTGGACCACCGATCCACAGGGTATTGCCTGGGAAGCCTTCCACTCGTTAAACGAAATACCGACGTTTAACGACAGTAATGCCGCCTCGAACGGTGAAAACCCCTTCGCCTGCAGACCGGTCGGAAAAAACACTTCATCCTGTTGCGGCTAACTCGAAATCCGACTGATTTTTATTCTTCAATTATTTCAGGACTCATCATGCTTAACGTTCTTATTGTTTGTACCGGCAACTCTTGCCGTAGCGTCATCGGCGAAGCCTTGTTGAATAAATTGGGCGCAGACCGTATCCGAGCTTTTTCCGCCGGCAGTCAGCCTTTGGGACGGTTGAATGCCGGCGCCGTAGCTCTGTTGCAACGACATGGAATCGATACCGGCGGTTTTTTTAGCAAATCATGGGACAGCCTGGGCGACCAACCGATCGATTTGGTTATCACGGTCTGTGACAGCGCCGCCGGTGAAACCTGCCCAGCCTACTTGCGGCCGGTGCCGAGAGCGCATTGGGGAACCGTCGATCCCGGCCATATTGAAGGTACGGATGAAGAAAAAAGGGCTGCCTTCGAACAAACTTACGCGCTATTCGAACAACGCATCAACAAAATGCTGGCCTTGCCGCTTGAAGAAATGGCGGCCGAACAAATGGTTGCGGAACTGAACGCCATCGGCTTGCAAAAGTTTTAATCCGGAGATAAAGCGATGACTGAGCAACGTCGTGAAATGGGTGTGTTCGAACGTTACCTGACCCTCTGGGTCGGCTTATGCATCTTCGCCGGTATTGCGCTGGGGACCTATGCCCCGGATTTCGCCCGAACATTGGACGACATGAGCATAACAGTCGGCGGTGCGCCGGTCGTTTCCGTGCCGATTGCCGTCTGTCTGTTTTTCATGATGTATCCGATCATGGTCAAAATCGATTTCGCCGAAGTCGTCAAGGCCGGCAAAAGCGTCAAGCCGGTATCACTGACCTTGATTATCAACTGGGCGATCAAACCCTTCACCATGTATGCGATTGCCTACCTGTTTCTGGGTGTGTTGTTTCGAGAGGCGATCGGCAACGAAGCCGTAGACCTGGTCAAACTACCGTTCGGATTGGACCTGCCGGTCGGCGGCAAATACGGGGCCGGAACGGTCGTCGCCAATGACGGCGGTAAAATGCTGGCGGTACCGTTATGGCGAAGTTATCTGGCCGGCTGCATTCTGCTTGGCGCGGCGCCCTGCACCGCAATGGTACTGGTTTGGGGCTATCTGGCTAAGGGCGGCGCCGGACATACGCTGGTCATGGTCGCCATTAATTCATTGACGATGCTACTCCTATACGGCGTAATCTCAGGCTTTCTACTCGGTATCGGCCAATTGCCTGTTCCCTGGGAAGCATTGTTGTTATCGATCGCCACCTATGTCGCTTTGCCTTTGTTTGCCGGCTATTTTTCCCGAAAATGGATAATCGCTCATAAAGGCAAAGACTGGTTCGAGCAAAAATTCCTGCATTTGTTGTCCCCAACCACAATCATCGCCTTACTATTAACGCTGGTGCTCTTATTTTCGTTAAAAGGCGACGTAATCACCGATAACCCGTTGACCATCCTGTGGATCGCCATCCCGTTGACAGTGCAGACGATCGTCATTTTCGCAATGACTTATCTGGCTGCAAAATTGTGGAGGTTATCTTATCCGGATGCCGCGCCGTCGGCGCTGATCGGTGCATCGAATCATTTTGAGGTCGCCATCGCGACTGCCGTCATGCTGTTCGGATTGTCGTCGGGAGCCGCCTTGGCCACCGTGGTGGGCGTTTTGATTGAAGTACCGCTGATGCTGGCATTGGTGGCGTTTTGCCGAAAAACTCAATATTGGTTTCATTAAACGACTATTGAACCTCTCGTGTAAAAAACGGCGTCAGGATTCGCTCCAACTCACCTCGATTAATTGAGTTTGCTTATGTTCGGAAAGATAGAGGATATTAGCGCACTGCCGGTTATGAATGGTGATGCCTTTGTGATACGAAATAAACCCAATAATATCATCACCGACCTGGGGATTGCAGCAATGCGCCAAAGTTGTCGCGACATTTCTGACGCCGTCTACCAAGATTTCGGTTTTTGCCGGTTTTCCGGTTTTCGTTCTAGCGACAAACCGGACCGGTTTATGAAAAACATTCTGCAATTGCCGTTCGGTGATTTCCCCACTACCGACCGCAGCCAATAGTTTGTCCGGATCGTTCAGTTTGAAGTGTTCCAGCAGCAATGATAGGTCATCCGGGTCTCGTCCCGATTGCTGCAGCAGTTTGTCGACCGTTTTTCTGCCAGCCGCCAGATTTTTATCGAAGCTTTGTTGTTTGATCCAACTCTTAACCTTGCCTATCGCTCGGGGGCTTTTCAAATAACGTAAGTTCGGATCGATCCACTGTCGGTTGGGTCCGCCTTCCTTGGCGGTTAAAATTTCAACCTGCTCGCCGGTCTGTAATTGATAGGTCAAAGGCACAATACGTCCGTTGACCTTGGCTCCACGACACCGGTGCCCTACCTCGGTATGGATTGCATAAGCAAAATCCAACGGTGTGGATCCTTTGACCAAATCGATCAGTTTACCGGTCGGCGTCAGCACATAAACACGATCGTAAAACAGTTCGGTTTTAAAACCTTCCAGAATTTGTTCGTCTCCTCCGTCCCTGTCCTCCAGCAACTTTCGCAACGAGGCGATATTTTTATCGACTGCAGCGCTATGGTGCCCCCCTTCCTTATATCGCCAGTGCGCAGCCACCCCCAGTTCGGCAAATTCGTGCATTTCGCGCGTACGAATTTGCACTTCGATACGATGTCCCTGTTCGTCAAGCACAACTGTGTGCAGTGACTGATAACCGTTGGCTTTGGGGTTGGCGATATAATCGTCGAACTCTTTAGGAATATATTGCCAACGTTCGTGAACAATCCCCAACACGGTATAACAGGTAGTCAGTTTATCGACAATAACCCGAACCGCTAATAAATCGTATAATTCGCCGATGTCCAATTGCTTGCGCTGCATTTTCTTCCAAATGCTATACAAATGTTTGGGCCTACCGGCGACTTCCGCCACAATATGTTCTTTTTCCAACGTTTTTTCCAGCGCTCCGATAAAAGCGTTGATACACTCTTCCCTTTGCAACCGGGTTTCCGCTAGAGACTTAACCAATTTCAAGTAAGTCTGGGGCTGCAAATAACGAAACGACATATCCTCCAGTTCCCACTTCAGCTGGCTAACCCCAAGCCGATTAGCTAAAGGGGCATAGATATCCAAAGTCTCGCGCGCAATATAACGCCTAACTTCGTAATCTTCTCCAACCAGATTGCGTAAACGCTGAATCCGATAAGCTAATTTAATCAGCACCGCTCTCACATCCTTGATGACCGAAAGCAGCATTCTGCGCAAAGTTTCCGCTTGATCCGGCTGATCGGCCATCTCCGTCGAATAAACTCGCAACCGATTCAATCCGATAACGTCTTTGACCAGAGCCGCTACGGTTTTACCGAATTTAGCGCTGCAATCGAAATCTGGCCTTGCATCGTTAAAAACAGGATCGGACAAAATAGCGGCCAACACAGTATCAACATCCACGTGAAAAGCTGCGAGGATCGACGCGACATCGCCCCCCCTCGGCCGCCGACTGAACTGAGGCGGCTTAACTTCGCTAACTATCTCCAGGGCTTGCTTGATTAACGCTTGGTTGGCATCGGAAAAATGTGCCGACAAATTGTGGCTCGGTGAAAGGTAATTTTTCATGAATACTGCGGCCGATGATCGTTCCCTAATCGGAAACCGGCCTGGTCCATTTGAGATACAAAATACATATTTTAACCAATAACTCGCCAAAATCCCCGACAATTACTGCAAAATTCGCTTTATTTTTCATTGAACGAGTGAACTCGGTACGGTATTCCAGAATCACGCCTTCTTGTTATAATGCCAGCCCTGAAAATTAATCCGACAAGCCCCATGAAAGCACCTATCGTATTAATCGGTATCGGAGAATTGGCAGGAGAATTTGCCCGCGGTTTTTTACGTCGAGGCTATCCCGTTTATCCAATCACCCGAGAAACGGATCTGTCAGAGGCACATAGGCAAATTGAGTCCCCTGCCTTGGTCCTTATTACCGTTCAGGAAAATGAGCTGGATGGCGTACTGGAAAATCTTCCGCCGTCGTGGCGAGACAAAGTGGGACTCGTGCAAAATGAGCTATTGCCGCGGAATTGGCAACGTCACCGCTTGTCCGATCCGACTGTCGCCGTAGTCTGGTTCGAAAAAAAGCCGGGCATGGCGCTGACCAACATTCTCTATACTCCGGTATACGGCCCTCAAGCCGGTATAGTGGCGGAAGCCCTGGAAGCCATTGGTATCCCCAATCGGATTTTATCCAACGAAGACGAACTACTTTACGAGTTACTACGAAAATCCCTTTACATACTCACCGTCAATATTTGCGGCCTATATTGCGACGGTAGCGTCAAAAACCTTTGGGAACACCATAACGAGTTGGCTCGATCGATCGCAATGGAAGCCATTAAGGTGCTGGAGTGGCTAACTCAACAAAAGCTTCCAGCCGAAAAACTCATCGAAGGCATGGTCGAAGGCATTTACGACTGTCCAGATAGAAACTGTCTCGGTCGCAGTGCAAAAGCCCGTCTGAAAAGAGCCCTCGACTATGCCCGCGAAGCCGGTCTCGATTTACCGACGTTTACCCAAATCAGTCTTCACGTCGACTTGGAAAACAACATCGCCGTTAACTCCTGATTGGGAAACATTCAAAACCGCCAAATCAGCATTCGCCGCTTCACAAATCAGTAGGACGGCGGAAGAAGCGGTTCGATGCCTTCAAATTCCGCTTTAGGATGATGTTTGGTAATGACTTTGCTGATTTCGCCGATTTTGTCCTTGTCGATATCCACCATCACTAATATTTCGCCCTTTTCGATCGCGTCTTCATATTGCTTGACCTTTGAATTTCCGACCTGAAGCCCGGCCAACCCGCTCATCATTGCGCCAATAGTTGCACCGTAAACCAAAATACCCAGAACCGGCCCTCCGGCAATTGCAAAGCCGGCAAATCGCAATCCCACTAAACCGGCGAGTAAGCCTGTGGTCGCCCCCAGTGCCGCTCCCCGTTCCACAGCCGGTATAAAATCGGTTTTTTGAAATTCGCTCGCTTCCGGTAAATCTTCCAATGGCGTGTCTCTTTTGGCCAATACATGCATGTGTCGATCCTCAATACTCATTGTCCGTAATTCGTCGACGATAGCATGCGTGACTTTAACATTCGGCGCTAAAAAATATATTCTTCTCATCTCTAACTCCCGTTTCGAATAGTGGATCCGTTAAACTATTTTCGATATTTAATAGGTACTAACATAGTG
>JBNLEI010000209.1:0-25381 GCA_050304855.1 Methylococcaceae bacterium | reverse complement strand
AGCATTCCCGTCATGCCTGTATCACCTCGTGTTTGTATTGCTCGATGACCTCCATTAGCCAGCGCCAGGCTTCCATTTCTCTTTCGCCGGCGGTTTTTTCCAGACCAATATGCAGATATTCCAATTCCGACTCGATTTTTCTCCATGGCAACATATGTAGACGACTGACTAGAATGGCGGCTTCGATCACGGAAAACTGAGCGCGATTGAATCCTCTAAAGGGTTTATGATTGACCGTATGCACCGCTTTGCAGAAAATCATCGGCCGAACTTCATTGTCTTCGATGCGTTCGATTTCAAGCTCGCAATGAGCGAGCGCCGCTTCCAGGTATTGGCAAGGGATTTTTTCGGCTTTTTTCAGCGGCCAATCACGCCGTCCGGTAATACAGCCGGCGAAAATTCGGACGTCGTCGCAGTAATTGATGACCGCGGTTCGAGTTTCCAGAATATTGTTCAGCGTATTACAAGGCCTGAAGGGGAGAATCACGAATTTGTCGCCGTTGACATGAACGCCCATCGGAGCAATGTGCGGATCGCCGTTGCTATTGACGGTGGTGACTATGGTTTCTTGTATCATTTTTTTGCTAATGTGGTTCCGGCAGGTTTAAATGTGTGCAGATCGACAGTTGCTTCATTATGTTCCGATGCGCAGCCCCAGTCCAGTGTCTCGTCTTGAGTAAAACGTTTTCCTAATTGCCAGGCGATTTCAGCACGCGCCAGTTCGACACCTAAATAAAAGGCGTGGCCGCCGTCATTTTCCACATGCAACTTAGGATAGAGCTCGAACGGATCTTGTGCGCTGTGTAGACCGTCTCGGTTGAAAATGTGGATGCCTTCTGCGCTGGCTTGAATCCGGTAGCTGGGATCTTTTATTTGGCCGGCGAGTTCGCGGATTTCGGCGAAACTATAAGGAAACGGCGAGGTGTCATGCACCGTCATCAAGCCAGGATCGATGTGCTTGGGTAGCGTGTTATTTTGTTTCGCAGCGTGCATGATGCGTCTGGCCCGGTCGGCTTCGCGAACGGCACGGCAGGCATGCCGGCTGACTTCTGTGGCAAGAATATGGTTGATATTCAATTCCGAACAAATACCGAGTAATAATGCATTCATGCCGGAAGTGTCGGCGTGTGTCAGTTCGGTGATATTACCCACGCCGAACATCATTTCGATATCGGGATGTTTCTCCCTGAAACGGTAATTGCGGACGATGGATTCGGTGAATCCGAAATGAATCGGGTCGAGGATCGGGTCGACGATAAACGGCCGGTTTTTGCTTTGCATGATAGCTATAGCCGGCTCCAGCGTGTCTAGGTCGCCGTGTATTTGCGGAATCAGAATCGGAATGCTGTCAACTTCATCCGCAATCCAGAGGGTTTCGTTGGTTAGACTAAGCAGGTAATCCGCGCCGGCTTTACCGCCTCGCAACAAATCGTCGGGTTCCAAGGAATCGAGGCTGACCATAAAGCCTTCACGTTTTAAGCTGAAGATACACTCTTCAAGGTGGGAAAACGCGGTTCCGGGTAGGCAGCCGATATCGATGACATCGGCGCCGTTGTCGCGATAATACCGGGCTCGGGTTATGAGTTCCTCGATACCGATATTAGGCGCATCGGTGATTTCGGCGAATATTTTGACCTGATATTCGCTCAAATCGACTTTATGAGCGGCTTTGCCAAAATGCTGCGGTAGGTCTTTGATTTCTTCGGGGCCGCGTTCGATGGGCAAACCCAGCCGCGCGGAAACGGCGTTAAGATCTCCGCGGCAGCGGCCGGGGACGATGATACGATCAGCGCCGAATGTCTCTTTCAAGCGGCGGCTTATCATGTCGGCCGTCATCAAAGCGGCCACTTTGATGCCCAGTTGATGGACGGTATAGCTGAAATCCGGCTGCATTTTTTCAAGCACCTGATGGACTTGTTTTTCAGCCAACTTGCCGGTCAAAAACAGGATGTGCTCTCTCATTTCAAGGATGCCAATTTGCGGTTGACGGCTTCGATTAATTCTTCGACGCTTTCCACCACCTCGGTATAATCGAAGGTTTTTATTTTTGCGGTAGCCTCCAGGTCGATTTTACGCGGATAGACCATGACTTTTTTGCCGCGAGGAGCGGTCGTTTCCATTTCCGGCGCAATATCGCACGGATAGACGATGCTTGGGACCCGGCATTTACCGGCCTGGGAATATAGGTTGGTGACTAATGAATCGGCAATACCCAATACGCATTTAGCGATGGTGTTCGAAGTAGTCGGTGCCATGACGAAGGTGTGGTAATAACCGCTATAAAAATGCCCGACCGGCGGTGAAGAGGCGCTTTTGTCGCGATAAACCGGCATTTTGTTTTTGATTTCCTTCAGATCGATGCCATACATTTTCAACACTTCTTCACCGGCTTGGCTTAAATAGAGATCGACATGATCCAGCGTTAGCAGGAATTCGATGCATTCTTCTATATAATGTCCGGAGCCGGTCACAGCCCAGGCAAGTCGGGGTTGTTTCATTCTGTTCGGTTTGTTTCAAGGTGCTGGTCATTATACCCGAATAGCGTTGTAACTTGACCGGCGAAATTAAAGCCCGTTTGCAATCATATTGGGCATACGGGAATCAGCACAGGAGTTTTCGATTGCATGTTTGAAAATATGAACAAACCCCAGATTATGGGAATTTTAAATGTAACGCCCGATAGCTTTTCCGATGGAGGATGTTATACCTCCGTAGACTCGGCGTTGAGACAGTGTGAAAAAATGCTTGGGGAAGGAGCTGATATCATTGATATCGGCGGCGAATCGAGCCGCCCGGGCTCAGAGGCCGTGGACGCCGAGGAGCAAATCAGACGCGTCGTGCCGATTATTACCGCTATTAGACAGCAGATTAGCACGACGATCCCAATTAGCATCGATACGACGTTGGCTGCGGTGGCCGAGTCGGCGTTGGAAGCCGGTGCCGACATGATCAACGATATTTCGGCCGGGCAGGGTGATGAAAAATTATTGGAATTGGTGGCAAAGACCAATACGCCGATCATTTTGATGCATATGCAAGGGACGCCAAAAAACATGCAGGATAACCCTTATTATAAAAATGTCGTTACCGAAATTCTGTCGGCCTTGCGGCAACGTGTTCAGGCGGCATTGGATGCCGGTGTAGCGAGAAATCGGATTGCCATCGATCCGGGAATCGGCTTCGGCAAGCGCAAACAGGACAACATTGATCTACTGGCTAATTTACAAGCTTTCGTCGATACCGGCTATCCGGTGCTGTTGGGCACGAGTCGCAAACGCTTCATGGGTAGCATCTGCCACGTCGAACAACCGGCGGAACTGGTGACTGCAACGGCGGTGACGACGGCGTTGGGCGTTATGGCGGGCGTGCAAATGTTCAGAGTCCATGACGTCAAAGAAAACCGCCAGGCAGCCGATATCGCCCTAGCGATCAAAAATGCTGTTCGGTGAAAGCAATGCCGTTTGAAGCGTTGCAACGTCGATTCAAACCTTCACCGTTGACACGTATCTATGATCCGCTTTTAGATCAACGCGGCGTCGAATTGTGGATGAAGCGCGACGATTTACTGGATCCGATTATTTCAGGCAACAAATGGCGCAAATTAAAATTCATACTTCAGCATGCCTTGAGTTTGAACTGCACACGTATCATCAGTATGGGGGGCGCCTACTCAAACCATCTGCACGCTTTGGCTTATGTTGGAAAGTTATTGGGTTTGGAAACCGCCGCTTTCATCCGGGGCGAACAACCGAAAAAATTGAGTCCGACATTGTCCGATCTGCTTCAATGGGGAATGGAATTGACGTTTGTAACGCGAAATGATTATCGCCATTTACGTCAATACAAACGCCATAATAGTTTGCCTGGAATTGGAAAAGGGGAATATTGGCTGCCTGAAGGCGGAGCCACGAGTCTGGCGTTGAAAGGTGTCGCCGAAATTGTCGATGAAATAGATCTAAATTTCGATGTGTTGTGCGTTGCCTGCGGGACCGGTACGACGCTTGCCGGAATGGTTGCCGCAGCGCCGGATTCGGTCAAGGTTATCGGTATCGCGTCATTGAAAGGGGCGAATTTTCTTTGCACGGATGTCAGTCGAATGTTGCCTGGGGCCGTTTCGACAAACTGGGAAATCAACTTGGATTATCATTTTGGCGGCTTTGCCAAGACCAATGATGAATTGAGGCTTTTTATAGCGCAATTTGAAAGGGACTTCGGCGTCGCTTTGGAACCGGTTTATACCGGAAAGATGATGTTTGCGTTGTTTGATTTGATCAGGCAGGGCTATTTTAAAGCCGGACAGCGTATCATTGCGCTCCATACCGGCGGATTGCAGGGCAATCGTCATTGATATGTCATCCGCTTCGGCTCTTTTATACTCTATAATTGGAACGAGAATGCGGAGTTTTGGCTTAACGTTGAAACTTCGTTTTCAATCGTTCTAGAATCAGAACAGCATGTCTGGGAAGACAGACTTGTCTTTGATATAACGAAATCATTTTTTGCATCGACCCAAAAGGGAAATAAAACATGGCGAATGGCGAATCCTCCATCGACGAGACCGTTGAAACTCCGATTGATTTGAACAGTCCGGAATATTACATCAATCGGGAAACAAGCCTGTTGGAATTCAATATCAGGGTATTGGCTCAGGCCAAAAACGAAAAGCTGCCATTACTGGAACGACTGAATTATTTATGTATCTCTTGTTCCAATTTGGACGAGTTTTACGAGGTGCGTGTTGCCAGCGTCATTCAAATGGCCGAAATGGATCCTAGCGTCATTGCCGCCGACGGACTTACGCCCCATGAGCAGCTGGAGAAAATCAGCGTTAAGGCTCACGAACTGGTGGATGAGCAATACCGGGTGCTGAATGATGTGTTGATTCCGAAAATGGCGGAAGAAAACATTCGTTTTATTCGACGCGACCACTGGACCGAAACCCAGAAAAATTGGCTGGCGCAATATTTTAATGATGAACTGTTGCCGATTTTAACGCCGGTCGGTTTGGATTCCGCTCACCCGTTCCCGCGCATTCTGAATAAGAGTTTGAATTTTATCGTATCGTTGACCGGCAAGGATGCTTTCGGTAGAAACAGCGGTCGAGCCATTATTCAAGCTCCCAGAGCGTTGCCTCGAATTATCCAGTTGCCTGCCGACGAAACCGGAGGCGGGCAGTATGATTTCGTATTTTTGTCGTCGATTATCCATGCTTTTGTCGACGAATTATTTCATGGAATGAAAGTTAAAGGCTGTTATCAATTTCGGGTGACTCGAAACAGCGACTTTTTTGTCGATGACGATGCCATCGATGATTTGCTGCATGCGGTGGAAGGCGAGTTGGCGATGCGTAACTACGGCGATGAAGTTAGGCTCGAAATCGATGCCAATTGTCCCGAAGAAACCATTAATTTTTTGAAAGCCCGTTTCGGCCTGACCGATGATCGAATTTTTCTTGCGACAGGGCCGGTTAACGTCAGTCGCATGCAGGCTATTTATAATCTGGTGGATCGTCCCGATCTCAAATTTACGCCATTCAAACCGTATGTTCCCGCTCAAATTGGGAGAAAAAAGGATATTTTCGCGGCTATTAGGGAGCAGGATATATTGCTGCATCATCCTTATGAATCGTTTCTGCCGGTGGTTGATTTTATCCGTCAGGCTGCGATAGACCCGGATGTAATCGCTATTAAGCAGACTTTGTATCGGACTGGAGTCGATTCTCCTGTCGTCGGCGCATTAATAAAAGCGGCTAGGGCAGGCAAGGAAGTGACCGTAGTAATTGAATTGCGCGCTCGTTTCGACGAAAAGGAAAACATCGATTTGGCGGCTAAATTGCAGGAGGCTGCGGTTCATGTCGTTTACGGCGTGGTGGGTTACAAAACTCATGCGAAAATGTGTTTGGTGTTACGTAAAGAAGGCAAGGACTTACAATTTTATACCCACCTTGGCACCGGTAATTATCATCCGAAAACCGCCCGTTTATACACTGATTACGGTCTGTTTTCGTGTAATAAAGAGTTGGGTGAAGACGTTCGGCGCATTTTCGTGCAGTTGACCAGTTTGGGTAAGGTGACCAAACTGAATAAACTGTTGCAGTCGCCATTCACGCTTCATAGCGGGCTGGTCAAGATGATCGACCGTGAAAGCGAAAATGCGAGAAAGGGCAAACCCGCCAAAATCATCATTAAGGTGAATGCGGTCGTTGAGGAACAGGCAATACAGGCTTTGTACCGGGCCTCGCAAGCCGGTGTGGAAATTAAACTGATTGTGCGCGGAATCTGTTGCTTAAGGCCCGGTATTCCCGGTGTTTCGGAGAATATCGAGGTGCGCTCGATTATCGGGCGGTTTCTCGAGCATACCCGGGTTTACGCTTTTTATAACAACGGTAACTGGGATGTTTATGCCGCTAGCGCCGATTTGATGAATCGTAATATGTTTCGACGAGTAGAAACGTGTTTTCCGATTGAAGACAAAAAATTGCATGCGCGCATTCTGAAAGATTTGGATGGCTATTTGAAAGACAATTCGCAGGCTTGGGTTCTGCAAAGCGACGGGAGTTATTTGCAATTACAACCGGGCGATGAAGAGGAATATCAGGTACAAATCGAATTGTTAAAAGCGTTTACTTAGCCTGATTTCGATATCGGTCGATAACTATTCCGCTGAATAGTCACTTTTAAGGCATTCCGTCATGAAACAATCTCAACTGATCAAAATCATCGATTTATTTTCGTTGTTGTCTTTAGCCCTGATGGTCTCGACCGGTATTTTATTGCAATTTACCTTGCCAGCTCGAAGCGGGCAATCCACAGTTTGGGGGATGACACGGCATGAATGGGGCGATATTCATCTGTATTTTTCGATTGCTTTTCTGATCATGATGAGCCTGCATTTTCTGACCCACATTAAATATATAAAACAAGTTATCTTGGGGAATGCGCAGACGGAATATAATTATCGGATCGTCGTCGGCCTGATCGGGTTAATCGCGTTGGTTTTGGTTCTGTTGGCTCCAACGCTTAGCTCGGTCGAAGAAGGCCAACGCGGCGGAAGGGGTTACGGTGCGCAAAATTGGCAAATGCGCTGAAAACGGTTTCCCGTATTGATTAGGGTCTCTGTAGGCTTTCAACATTGATCGTGGCACTATGATTTTTGATCGGCACGTGGTTGGAATTCGCAGTTGTTGGAATTCTTATCAGTTTTTATGATTATCGTCTCTCGTTATTTTCACAACACACGCAACGTGTCATCACTCGTCTAGTCTCTTTTTTTTCAGCAGTTTTCCAAACGCTTTGGGCTATCGATATTGTTTTTGTAGAGCTTTTTAGTAAGAAAACTTTACAGATCCTCAATTTCCCACATACAATATCGATTCGATATTAATCCTTTTTTGTGAGGAGGGGAATATGAAAACTGTATCTGTCGCAAGTTTCCTGTTGGGAAGTGCTTTGACGTTATCGGCTATTGCCGGCGACAAGAATGATTATTTGCAATTGAAGTCGGTGGAGACCGAAGTTAAAGCGGACGCCAATAAAAAAGTGTTGGAATTGGAAATCAAAACCCGAGGCAATATTCCGATGGACGGTCAATCCGGCGCATTTGGATATGCGGCGTTGAGCGACGGCGGAAACAATCTGTTGGTCGCGGTTACGCATTTGCCGATTGACGATAGCTCGTATGAAAAGGTACCGAGCGGCTTTCACACGCATGTGTTGGACTTAAAATCACCTTCTGACGCTTGTGTGGGAGCGAATTTCGAAGTCGACCTGGACAATTCCGGAAAGAATACCGCGTTTGACGCGGATTATGCGTGGTCGGTCAAGAAAAATACATTGGAAGTCAAAAATGTACCGGTTGCGGACTTGGGTGATGCCGGCGTTGAAAACGTCGTTTCTTTTACGCTGAAACCAGTTCTGGATGCCGCAGGCAAGCCAACAAATCTTTGTGTGCATGTGGTCGATCAGAAATAACATTAGGATTGATGGCAATCAGGAAAACTTTCAATGGACGGTAATCACTGTGGCCAAGGAGGGCCGCGTCGTTATTTGTTTAATTTTTCAATAGCTTATAGAGGTCTGAAAATATAGTGTTTGAAAATTTACGGTTTTCGAGCGAAATCGTACTTGAAAACCCGGCGACACGTGGTAAAAATCCATGGTTTGTGTTTTTCAAATAATTTATTCAGTTGACCGAATTCATTGCCGCCAAAGCTGTCTTGATTTATCCGGAGTTTGATACTCAGGATACTTTCTGGAGCTATGCCGGTAGCTTGGAATTCTATGAATCCAGAAACCGTTTCGGGCTGCCTAAAAGGCTTCTACCTCCATTGGGATTGCTCGGCCTCTATAAATATCTAAAACCCTTTTATCGGGATATACAACTATTCGATAAAAATGTCGATCCCAGACCGTTGCAGGAGCTGATAGCCGATGCCGATCATGTCTACATGGGCGGCATGTCCGCTCAACAAGAGAGTTTATTTCGCGATGCAGAAGTGGCAAAACGTGCCGGTAAGACGTTGATTGTTGGTGGAACCGCCGTTTCGCCGGATTCTCCATTGGTTAATGTGGCCGACCATCTGATCGAAAACGAAGCCGAGATGGTCATCGACGATTTGCTGCAAGGTCTGGCAGACGGTTCAGCAAAGGCATACTACAGGGGTGGCGCGGCTCCACCAGAGCGTTTCTTTCAGCCCGATTTTTCGGCAATCGATTTGCGTGATTATGCTCATATGGCCTTACAAATCAGCCGTGGTTGTCCGGAGGCCTGCGAATTTTGCGACATTCCCTCGCGTTTCGGTAAAAATTATCGGGTAACGCCGTGGGAGAAGTCTGCAGAATCCTTTCGTCAGCTAACCGAACTCGGTTGGCGGGGGCCTGTTTTCATTGTCGACGACAATTTTATCGGCAATCCCCGAAAAACGCTGGAGGCGCTAAAGCAGCTTTATCGCATCGGCGAGGAGTTGGGTATTCACCATCCTAAGTACACCGAATTAACGCTTAGATTCGCCGACGACACCGCAATCATGAACGAGGTCAGAAAATGGTTCCGGCGATGTAATTTTACACAGAGTTTTTACGGTGTGGAAACGCCGAATAAAGCTTCGTTGAGAGAAACCGACAAGCAGCAAAATCTTCGCGGCGACAAAGGTCTGGTGGAAAAACTGGCTTATATCAGCGAACAGACCGGCTCCGGTGTGATGATGGGAATGATATACGGCTTCGATCACGATACCGATGAAACGGCCGATGAGTTTATCGAATTTGTTAACGCGACGCATGCGCCGGTGGTTATGGCCGGCTTGTTAAACGCCTTGTCGCAAACCGGCTTAATGAGGCGCTTAAAAAAAGAAGGTCGTTTTATTCAGTTTAGTAGCGGTAATAATTCCGATGGCGTGATTAATTTTATTCCGATGCATTTTTCCATTCGGCAGGCAGAACGAAACTATATCCGAATTCTTCAAGCGATTTATCGGCCTGAAGCGTATTTCAAACGGGTAATGCGTCATTTACAACTATTTGATCCGAGCTTGAAAAGTGAATTTAGAACCGTCTCGGAACAACTCTCCGCTGTCTTTAAAATCCTTACCCGACAGAATGCGTTGATCTATTGGCGCTATTTAAGGGACGCTTTGACCGTTGCTGGCGCCCGGTTCGGATTCGGTTGGGCGGGTTATAAAGGGGTATTAGCCGAATATTTAGCATTATGCGCGCAATACACTCATTTTATCGGCCAGACTTATGCGTTACAGCGACAGGTAGGGGATAGGCAATATCAAAGTTGGCAGCAATTTTCCTGGCGGCAACTGCTAGATGCGGAAATTAACACTGTCGAGGTGCTGGAGGCTCATCCAGTTTCTTCGTTGCTGGATACCGTTCGTGTTCAGCTAGAATTGGATTATACGGTTTCCGGAAGCCGACTTCAGATCATGGATTATTTCAGCGAACAATGCGTCCGGAACAGCATGAAAAAAATAATTGAAAGCCAACCGACAGAATTGCGATTTTTGGAAATACAAATCGAGGCTTATCGGGAAGTGTGCCGTCGAAGACCTGAAATTTTGGCATCGAACGATTGGCAAGAGTGGGAAAATGATCTGACCACGATTTTAGCTCAGAATCCCGATTTCGAGCGTCAGATGAGACAGCGTTACCGCAAGGTCAAAGCACTGAAGGAATGCTCAGATGACGGTTGACAACAAAGACGGATTACGTGAAGGTTCTATTGCGGGTGACTACTCTTTTTAATCAATGATGCGCAGGATTCCCTTTAAAGTGAAATGAAAAAATACTATCTCGGTCTGTCCGTTACGTATCATGATCCTGCGCTGGCGATTATCGATGAAACAGGCGAAGTGTTGTTTGCCGAAGCGACGGAACGTTATTTGCAATACAAACGAGCATTGAATTGCGAAGCGGATTGCCTGCTAAGGCTACCCGAGTTATTGGGGCGTTATTGCGACGATGCTTCTCAGTTTACTATTGCTATCAATTGGTCCAAAAAACGTCCGTGGTACGAAAACGTCGTCAATGTGTTAGGCTGTTTGTCAGGATCAGGATTGTTAAAGCCGGGGTTCAAACGGTTAAGATCTCCGCTGCCTAATTATCAGTTGCATCACATGATCGCTTGCCAGAGGAATAAAATTCAAAGCGCAGGCCTCAATTTGGTTCGTATCATTCGTGAGCACTACCCCGAAGCCGAAGTCCGCTTCGCCGATTTTCCTCATCATCTAACCCATGCCGCCACCGCTTGTTACAGTAGCCCGTTTGACGAGGCGGCATGTGCCGTGATCGACTCGTTCGGAGAAAATGGTTCGATGGCTTTTTATCATTTCAGCGACGGTCGATTACAGTTGCTGCACGAAAATCGCGGCACAGGCAGTATCGGGTTTTATTACATGAAGATTACCGAACTCTGCGGTTTCGACTGGCTTAAAGGCGAGGAATGGAAAGTCATGGGGTTGGCGCCGTATGGTAAGTTAGATCCTCGGTTGTACGAAGTTCTGAAATCGATCATTACAGTTGAAGGTTTTCAGTGCAAACATCCCGGAAGGCGATTGTTTGAACGAATTGACAGTCTTCAAGCTTTTCAACGTCAAAAAACACTGGATGTGGCTTCGGCAGCGGATATTGCTTTTACGGGGCAATATTTTTTTGCCGAACTGGTCGGTCAATTATTACATCACTTACATCAACAAACCGGTTCGGAAAGGTTGGCATTGGCCGGTGGCTGTGCTTTGAACTCTGCATTTAACGGACAAATTACGGAACGAACCGGTTTCGAACAAGTGCATGTGCCGTCCGCCCCTGCCGACGATGGTACAGCGTTGGGTGCTGCTTGGTTGGCATTTCACCGTGACAAACCGACCCGTAGGATAGCCCGAAAATGCTTGTCCCCGTATCTGGGATCTGTGATTTCGGACGAAGCGGTTCGGGAGTTGCTGCAATATCATCGATGCTTGCAGATCCGACACAGGCCTCGGGATATTTGTCAGGCAGTTGCCGAACTGCTAGCTGAAGGGGCATTAGTCGGCTGGGTTCAGGGGCGGGCCGAGTTTGGTCCGCGGGCTTTAGGCAACCGTTCAATAATTGCGGATCCTCGGTACGCCTCAACTAAAGACCGCATCAATGAGACGATCAAATTCCGCGAGTCGTTCAGGCCGTTTGCCCCGGCCGTACTCGACGGCCACGCGGAACAGTTTTTCGAAAACTGCCAGTTTTCGCCCTATATGGAGAAAACATTAATTATTAAACCTTCGCAGCGCCACCATTTGTCAGCGGTTTGTCATGTCGATGGAACCGGACGCTTACAGACGGTTACTAAGGAATTAAACCCGCAATTTTTTCAGTTAATTGAAGAGTTTTATCGCATCAGCGGTGTTCCCGCGTTATTGAATACCAGTTTTAATGTTATGGGTAAACCGATTGTGCACCGCCTTGAAGATGCGATTGCCGTGTTTTTAAGTTGCGGCCTTGATCATCTGGTGGTCAATGATTATCTGATCAGCAAACCCGAGCAGGGGTAATATGAGTTTAGCAATGGTGTCACCGGTAAAGTCTGAAAACGCCCGCGTCGGCCAGGAGCTGGAACAGCGGATCGATCACGATGAACTGTTTTATCGTTTGCTGCATTTCAACCAGTTTCCGAGTACTCATCGCTTCGCGCGGAGCTTGTTGGATCTCAATCTCGAATCGGTCCGAATGCAATATCAGGAGCGAATTGAAGGTCTGGCTGATGGTCTCAATACGGTGTTTCCGGAAAGACCAATGGAAACCATTGCCATTCCAGGTGAAAAAGCCTTTGTCGAATGCTTACGGCAGGCAGCGGCAATCATCACGACCGAACCCATTTGGCTGCAGGATATTTGTCAGGCATGCACTAGTCAACAGGCTTATGCGTCCGTGTTATTAAAATGTTATCAACGATTGACCGACGCGCGATTGCCAAATCGTTACCAGAACATGATGTCTGTTTACGACGTTCAATTACCTAAAATTTATTCGCGGCATTATTGTGCGCAAACCCGGATGTCGGATGCGATGATTAATTTTGCGTCCGTGCAAATGGCTTTGGCTTATAGCCCGATACGATATTTGCCTGAAATACTCGGTTTTACCATGGCGTACTGCGATTCGGTCACCGTCCCTGAGCTATGTTTTCCCGAATTAGCCGAACAGGAAGCGATTTTCGGTAAACGGCGAACACTTCTTTCAGCTCAGAAACCTTTACTTAAAGAAGCTATTGAGTTGTTTTTGCAAAGCTTCCCGGAGCAGAGTCAACAGCATTGGGAAAGGATTCGATGCGGTTTATGGTTGTATCGTGA
The DNA here is from genome assembly GCA_050304855.1 of Methylococcaceae bacterium. Taxonomy (GTDB): domain Bacteria; phylum Pseudomonadota; class Gammaproteobacteria; order Methylococcales; family Methylomonadaceae; genus Methylomarinum. The sequence continues at coordinate 12,558 of JBNLEI010000209.1, read as the reverse complement.
TTTGTTCGATAAGGCGCTCCGGCGATTTCTCGGCGATATGGGGTCTAACCTGACTCCCGGCCAGGCTATGTTAAATCTGTTACAGCGCAAAGCCGGCGCAGCTTTCGGTCATCATCGGAATATTCAATTGCAGGGCGAGAACCTTGATCAATGGTTTAAACAAATACCGCAAAGAGGAAACGAATTTCTCGATGCGTTACACCGATCGCCTTATGTTGACCGTCTTCAACCCGAACAAAGCCCGCTGTTAAAGTTATTTGATTTTAACGGGCCGATGTTCGGTATTTTGAATCGAGACGAGTTGGAGATTGTTCGTGCTTGGCTTACCGAGGAAAAGTCTGAGACGCCAAGCAATCTTACTTTGACAGCATATTCAGAACACAGCGATAGCAGAATCGTCGCAATGTCAAATCATGAAGAACATCGGTTTGAACACTTATCCAAGCGGCAATTGTTTTACTATTTGATTAACGCAGATGAATACCCCGAAGTTCTGCCTCATGTTGCACGTGAAATTGAAAGGCAATTAATGCTTTATCGGCTGATCGGGTGGCTGCCTTTCAAAAGCTATTCGCATCGTCGTTTCGATCGTTTTCTTAAAACAATCTACCAACGGGAAATGTCCGCGTATAGGCCATTGACGGGTAAACCTAAGATTTCACGCGCCGCTTATGTTTGGGGATTGGAGCAGTTTGCTCCTACCGTGCTAATCGACGGTGCTTGGTTGCAACACTGTCGTTGGTTGCAATTCAGCTATCCTGATATCGCTAATTTGTTGGCCAAAATTTTTCATGACGAAGTCGGTGGCGGACAACTAGAGCAAAGTCACCCGCGAATTTATTCCAAATTGATGCAGGAACTTGATATTTATTTGCCGCCTGTTGAAAGCAGAGAATTCATTGAATACCCGAATTTTGTCGACAGCGCTTTCGATGTGCCGGTATTCATGTTATCGATAGCCAAGTTCCCACAACGTTTTTTACCTGAATTGCTGGGCTTGAATCTGGCTATCGAGTTAGGCGGTCTAGGAAAGGTGTATATGCAAATGGTCGATGAGCTGGATTACTGGGGAATCGATCCGACGATTGCGAGATTACACATTACTATTGATAATTTCGCAGACGGCCACGCAGCGTTGGCGCAGAGGGCAATACGGCAATATCTGGATGAAGTGTTGGCCGCTCAGGGCGAAGAGGCCAGACAACAGCATTGGCAACGGGTTTACAGTGGGTATCGTGCGCTTAAATGGGTTAGTTTGCCATTTAAACTGGCTATGCCGACGGTTTATTTGCGCCGTAAAATGATGGCGTAAGTTTGCAATGAAAAAAATAACAATAATAAATCATTCATTATGAAATATCTGTTCAGCTTCGTTTTTCCCCTCTGCGTATTGAACTTCCTTTACAGCGGCCCCCATGATATCGGGATGGCCTTGTTATGGACTATGCCATTGTGGATACTTTGTCTCGCCGATTATTTGAGTCCGACCCTGCAGACGGATAACAATCAACCGATAAAACCACATTTGTTGTTCGATTTGATGTTGGTGCTGTTGACTATGATTCAATTCGCGAATATTGCTTTATTGTTGAAGTATGCCGCTCTGTTGCAATGGGAAAGCGTTTCCGACGCGATTGTTTCAGTCGTCAATTTGATCGTATTGAGGATATTGGTCGGCACCAGTTCCGGCAGTTCTGCGATTATTGTGGCGCACGAATTGATTCACCGCCGCAATTCGTTCATGCGGTTATTGGGACATCTACTACTTTATACAGTCTGCTACGATCATTTTGTCATAGCGCATTTATACGGCCATCATAAGCAAGTTGCAAAACCAGAAGATATCGCCACAGCTCGATTGCAGGAGAGTTTCGATCATTATTGGAAGCGCGTGACTCGAGAGAATTTTCGTTATGCTTGGCACTATGAAATGGAGAGATTGGGTGTTGGTCGTGTTGCCAAATTCGGTATAGTTTGGCTGAAAAATAGGGTTATACAGGGATTAGTCGTTGAAACGTTTTTCGTGATTTTGATCGTTTTTCTATTCGGTTGGACGGCGGCGTTTATTTTTCTTTATCAAGCATTGGCCGCCGTACGCCTACTCGAGACCATCAATTATTTTCAACATTGGGGCTTGTCACATCAGCAAGAGGAAAAAGGCCTGGCGTGGGTCAATCGCTCGTGGCTGACGCAATACGCGCTGGTTGGGCTATCCAAGCATATAGGACACCATCGCGATGCTGGAAAAACTTTTCCGGAAACCCCGTATTCGGAGCAAGGGCCCGTGATGCCGTATGGTTATTTCGTGACCAATCTGTGGGTAAAATGGCACAATTCATCGTATCGAAAAATCTCCGAATCTCTTCTGTCAACGTCAACTCGCACTTAGATTTTTGCGCTATTTTGAACGAATTGCACCAAAATGCTGCGCTATTTTTTCCGATTTCGGATAAATTCGTCTCATATTGGATGATTTTGTGTGGCTTATAAATTGCATCACGAATATAAAATCTTTCAAAAAATATTCAAAATTGGAAAGAAGTAGCTATGACCGAACACAAAGCAATAACCCTGTCGTTGGATAACGAGAACCCAAATGAATTTCCGGTGTTGTCGGGTACTTTAGGCCCGGATGCGATCGATGTCAGAACGTTGCATAAAAAGACCCGAATGTTTACTTACGATCCCGGATTTACATCGACGGCGAGTTGCAGTTCCAAAATTACTTTTATCGATGGCGATCAGGGAATGTTGTTGTACCGTGGGTACCCGATCGAACAATTAGCTGAAAAATGTGATTTTCCAGAAGTCTGCTATTTGCTTCTGAACGGTGAATTGCCGAACGGCAAGGAAATGAAGGAATTTGTCAGCCAGATTACTCAGCATACCCTGGTTCATCAGCAAATGACTAATTTTTTCAACGGATTCCGTCGAGACGCGCACCCGATGGCGATTTTGGTCGGCGTGATTGGGGCAATGTCGGCGTTTTATCACGAAACCATGGATGTTAAATGTGAGGAATTTAGAACACTTTCCGCCATTCGTCTGATCGCAAAAATGCCAACATTGGTGGCAATGTGCCACAAATACAGCACGGGATTGCCGTTTATGTTTCCGAAAAACAGCCTCGGATACACTGAAAACTTTATGCGCATGCTGCACGGAACGCCTTGCGACGAATATCTACCAAATCCCATACTAACCCGCGCACTAGACAGAATTTTGATTCTACATGCCGATCACGAACAGAACGCTTCTACTTCGACGGTCAGATTGGCCGGTTCCAGCGGTGCTAATCCCTATGCTTGCGTAGCCGCTGGGATCGCTTGTCTTTGGGGCGCTGCACACGGCGGGGCCAACGAGGCAGTTTTAGTGATGCTGGAGGAAATCGGCGATGTTTCGCGGATCGATCAATACATTAATCGGGCGAAAGACAAGGCCGACCCCTTTAAACTGATGGGTTTCGGTCACCGAGTTTATAAAAACTTCGATCCCCGAGCGATTTTGATGCGGCAAACCTGTCATGAAGTACTTAACGAACTAGGGTTGCATGATGATAAACTGTTTAAATTGGCGATGCAGCTGGAGCGTATTGCCCTGGAGGACGAGTATTTCATTGACAAAAAGCTTTACCCGAATGTTGATTTTTATTCCGGTATCGTGCTGCGCGCGCTCGGTATCCCAACCGAAATGTTTACCGCCATTTTTGCCATGGCTAGGACGGTCGGCTGGATTGCGCAATGGGACGAAATGATTACCGATAAGGAACAAAAAATCGGGCGTCCGAGACAACTTTATATCGGTGCCCCTAAACGCGAGGTGGTGCCGATTGCTAACCGTTAATCATTATTGCATAGATGAAGAAACCGAATAGACAGGTGGTTCTCGACACCGAGACAACCGGGTTAAACCCGAAAGAGGGACACCGTATTATTGAAATCGGATGCGTCGAAATGATCAATCGGCGTCTGACCAATAACCGTTTCCACGTCTACATCAATCCGGATCGAATCATCGATGACGGCGCGATTGAAGTGCATGGCATTACCAATGAATTTTTACAGGATAAACCACGTTTCGAAGCGATTGCCGAGGATTTTATCGAATTCGTCCGCGACGCTGAGTTGATTATTCATAATGCGCCGTTCGATGTCGGTTTTCTCGATCATGAACTTTCGTTACTGAATAATGAAGATAGGCGGGTTGAATCGTTTAGTCGGGTGTTCGATACCTTGACTTATGCCCGAAAAAAACATCCCGGCGCACGCAACACATTGGACGCATTGTGTAAGCGTTACGGTGTCGATAATAGCCATCGGGAATTGCACGGCGCTCTTTTAGACGCCGAGATTCTTGCCGACGTATATTTGCTGATGACCGGCGGCCAAGCCTCGTTATTGGAAGAAGACAGCGCAAACGGAACGGAGCAAGGTCAACAGATTGTGCGATTATCACCCGATCGACCTCGGCTGAAGGTCGTTAGATGTACGGAAGAAGAGTTGCGCGCCCATGAATCACATTTGCAACTGTTGGAAAAAGTAAGCGGAGGCTGCGTTTGGAATAAATAAAGGCTGGTACGCAATAATAAGCGTGTTAGAATTTAAGCCAGATTTAATTCTGAACTTTGATTTTCCAAATATTATGACAGCGACAGGTTCTGCAAAAACACCTTCCGTTTTAGATAAGCTGGCATCGTTGACTACGATAAGGGATATCGAAGTTTTTGAGTTAAGTGTGTTAAAGACATTGGCCGAATTATTAAAGGTCCAGCAGCTTTCACTGTACAAGCTGGATCATCGCAATTTGCCCTCCAGACTTATACATTATTCGACGGAAACCCGCCAGGCAATGGGTAAAAAAAGCGTTTCCGAATCTCACGAAGAGCATGTTGCTGAGATTGATATTCCCGAGTACATCAAAAATGCACAGGAGTGGATTGTCTCTACTAATAGGCCTTATACCGCCGAACAGGGCAATATTTATTTATGTGTTTATCCCATTGTCGGCACGAAAAATATTGTCGGTTATATTTCATTGAAATTACCGCATAAGCTGAGCGAGACCGATACGCTGATTATCAAAAGCCTACTTAGTATTTCGCATAATTTTCACAGTCTATTGGAAGAAAATCAGAAGGATAAGCTAACCGGCTTGTTGAATAGACAAACCTTCGAAGACAATATCAGTAAAATCCAATCGATTCTTAGAGACGCTGATAATGACGATAGCTATGATGGTTTGGATAAAAGGGAGTATTCGCCATCAGATAGCTTTTGGTTGGCGATTATGGATATTGATCATTTCAAACATGTTAATGACAATTACGGTCATATATACGGTGATGAGGTTTTGTTGTTAATGTCGCAATTGATGAGAAACAGTTTTCGCGGTAGCGATTTGTTATTTCGCTTCGGCGGTGAGGAGTTTGTCGCAATTGTTCGCGGCCATAGTCAGAACGACGTGTTGCAAGTGCTTGAGCGCTTTCGTTGCTCTGTGGAGGAATTCAATTTTCCTCAAATCAATTCGGTTACCATCAGTATCGGTGTCACCAAACTGAATGAAGAACATGCGATCCCTGCCGACATCGTCGGCAGGGCGGATAAGGCCTTATATTTCGCGAAACAGAACGGAAGAAATCAGATACATTTCTATGAACATTTGGTCACCAACGGCAGTATTACTGAAAATATCGAAGCCGGTATGATCGAGCTTTTTTAACTTCCCGTCTGTTTTTTACTGCGTTTGGATTTTGATCCGACCCGTTTTTTGCTCTTTGCTTTTTTAGTTAAAGCCGGGTCGCTACGTGAAATGCTCAACGCTTGGCCTGCAACGCGAACCCTCTTTAGGGCATTGAACAATTCTTTCGGCATGCCGGCCGGTAATTCGACGGTGCTGAAGTTTTCCTCGATTTTCAAGTTAACAATATGCTCGCCGTCTAGGCCGATTTCATTGGCTATCGCACCGACAATATTCCCCGGTTTTGCGCCGTGACTGCGACCGACTTCCAATCTGAATTGCTCCATGACGATTCCTCCGGCGCTTCGGTCCTTTTTGGCTCGGGCGGGTTTGTCCGGTTTTTCGGATTGATTTTTCGCGGATTCGGTCGACTTACGCGATTTTTTCGGCAATTCTTTCAGCAATAAAGGCGTTTCCCCTTGTGAAATCTGAGCCAATGCCGCTGCGATTTCGACGGCCGGTATATTGTGTTCAACCTGATATTGCTCGATCAATTGAATGTAAAAACTCAATTCCTCGGTTGCAAGCGTATCGGTAATCCGTTGTTTAAAGCGTTTGACTCGGGCATTGTTGATGAATTCGGTCGAAGGCAGTTGCATTTCCTCGACTTTTTGTCGGGTGGCTCGTTCTATATTGCTGAGTAAACGTTTTTCTCTGGGAGAAACAAATAATATCGCATCGCCGGTTCGTCCCGCGCGGCCGGTTCTGCCGATGCGGTGAATATAAGACTCGGTGTCGTAAGGGATATCGTAATTGACGACATGAGTGATGCGATCAACATCGAGCCCTCGAGCAGCTACGTCGGTCGCTATCAAAATGTCTAATTTACCATTTTTTAGGTGGTCTATTGCTCGTTCACGCAAAGCCTGCGACATATCGCCATTGATTGCCGAGGCGGAATAACCGCGGGCTTCGAGTTTTTCAGCAAGCTCGATGGTTGCGGTCTTGGTTCTAACGAAGATGATCATGCCGTCGAAGCTTTCCGCCTCCAATATTCGGGTTAATGCATCCAGCTTGTGCGTGCCGCTGACCAACCAATAGCGCTGGCGAATGTTTTCGGCCGTCGTGGTTTTAACCTTGATAGTGATTTGTTCAGGGTTGTTCAGGTATTTCTGCGCGATTTTGCGAATTTCCGCAGGCATTGTGGCGGAAAACAAAGCGGTTTGCCGATTTTCAGGTGTTTGTTCCAGGATCCATTCGACGTCGTCGATAAAGCCCATGCGCAACATTTCATCGGCTTCATCTAGAATCAGACAATCTAGATTGTCGAGTTTCAAAGTCCCTTTGCGCATATGGTCCATTACTCGCCCCGGCGTACCGACGATGACGTGGGTACCGCGTTTTAACTGGCGTAACTGGGTGCTGTAATCCTGGCCGCCATAGATTGGTAGCACATGGAAGCCTTTTAATTTTGACGCGTAACGCTGGAACGCTTCAGCGACTTGGATAGCCAGTTCGCGTGTCGGAGCCAATACCAGAACTTGCGGATCTTTCTGTTTTAAATCCAGGCGCGATAATACCGGCAAAGCAAACGCAGCCGTTTTCCCGGTACCGGTTTGAGCCTGTCCTAGTACATCCCTGCCTGCCAGTATGAAAGGGATAATTTGAGCCTGAATTGGCGAAGGCGTTTCATATCCTACGCTTTTGAGCGCTTGTAAAACCGGTGGCGCCAGAGCCAAGTCTTCGAAGGAGGGGATGTTGGAAATGGTTTCGGACATGAAAAAACCTGCATAAAAAAGGAGGAACTTTGACTGAGACAAAGATAACCGACTATTGTACTACGGTTTATTAAACTTTATATAACCGTTATTGAATTATTCGTTGAAATGCGAATCGATGTTAATCGTTTAAACAGGCTGAGTTTTGACGGTTTGCTTGTTATAATAAACAAATTTTTATTGTGGATGAGAGATTTGCATGATTCAAGGTAGTATCGTTGCTTTAGTAACGCCGATGAATGACGATGGAACTGTGGATAAGGATAGCCTGAAGAAACTGGTTGAATTTCATATAGAGCAAGGTACTGATTCGCTGGTCGCCGTTGGCACGACCGGTGAATCCGCAACGTTGGACGAAGACGAGCATTGTGATGTGATCAAATCAATCGTTGATTACGTCAACGGTCGAATCCCTGTCATTGCCGGAACCGGTGCTAACTCTACTCGCGAAGCGATCGAATTGACCGAAAGGGCTAAGCAGGCCGGTGCAGATGCCTGTTTGTTGGTAACACCGTACTACAATAAACCGACTCAGCAAGGTCTTTACTTACACCATAAGGCGGTGGCAGAAGCGGTCGATATTCCTCAAATTTTATATAACGTTCCCGGCCGGACCGCCTGTGATATGTTACCGGAAACCGTCGGGCGATTGGCTGAAATCGAAAATATCGTTGGTGTTAAAGAGGCGACCGGGGATTTGAGCAGAGTAAAACGGATCCGAGAATTAACGGGTGACGCTTTCGCTCTCTATACAGGCGATGATGCCACCAGTTGCGAATTTTGTCTGCTCGGCGGCAACGGCACCATTACCGTAACCGGAAATGTCGCCCCCAAACTGGTGCATGAAATGATTACCGCAGCTATCAGGGGTGATCGCGCCATTGCCGAGGCAATCGATCAAAAGCTGGTTGGCTTGCATAAGGCACTTTTCGTCCAGTCAAATCCGATTCCGGTTAAATGGGCCGTGGCGGAGATGGGCTTGATGAGAAGAGGCATTCGCCTGCCGCTGACTTGGTTGACCGAAGATTGTTATGCCGCAGTCCGTGAAGCCATGCAACTGGCGGAAGTGATTTAAGTTTATGAAAGTGACTGACGGAAGGCTGTCGGTATTGCTTTTATGTTTGCTCAATACCGCCGGTTGCAGCCAAATTAAAAGTTATTTTCCTGATAAAGAAAAAGACTATCAGTTGACGACTGAGATTGCGCCGCTACAACTGCCGCCGGATTTACAGGATAGCGCGATAGTCAATAAGCCGCTTTTGGCCGAACCCCAATATCGCCCGCAGGCGCCCGCTTATCAAGCGGATAGCCGTGAAGACGACGCGCCTAAGCCGGAGACGGCTCAGGCAAAATATATACCAGTAGAACTGGTAGATTACGACGGCGGCGCCACCCGGCTGCGGATCGAAGAACCTATGATCAGAGCCTGGCGTTATGTCGGCAAAGCGCTCACCCGCCACTCAATCGAAATCGTCAGTCGCAAAGAAAGTGAACATGTTTATGTGGTGCTGTATGATCCTGATGCCCGCAAAGTGGAAGACGGTGCACTTTGGGACGAACTGGTCTTTTTCTTCGGCGACGATCCGGCCCAGGAAAAGGAATTTCGAATCGTGATGGCGGAAAAGAATGCACGAATGACCGAAGTCATCATCATGGACAAAAACGATCGTCCCCGTTCCGAAGGAGCGGCTCGGCAATTGCTCAATCTGCTGAAAAACACCATTAACGAAGATCTGTCTAATAGAGAACAATAAAAAGCATTTCTGTCCGAAGTCCGGTTTCTTGCCGGATAAAACCGTTATTTCTTTGACCCAGATAATTCAGAATACATGATCAAATTTCCAGGAACCTCCTCGCTTTCAAATTTTCGCATTCAAAAATTACTCGCTGATTTCAAAAAGATCGATTCCGGCATTGAGTCTGTTGATGCCCGATTTGTGCATTTTATCGATGCTTCTGCCGAATTGGTCGAGCAAGATCGGCAAATTTTGGAACGATTGCTGGACTACGGTTATTCGGCTCTTCAGGAAGACCTGCAAGGCGACACCTTATTAGTCATTCCCCGGCCAGGAACGATTTCTCCTTGGTCGAGCAAAGCCAGTGAAATTGTCGAACGTTGCGGGCTGGAGAAGGTTAGGCGTATCGAACGCGGTATCGAGTACCGTATCGCACACGAAAGCGGACTATCGTCGGCTAGCAAAACAAAAATCGCGGAGCTGATTCACGACCGGATGATTCAATCAGTTGTCGAAGATACGACAAATCTGGAATTGTTCGAAGAACACCAGCCGAAACCGTTGCAAACCGTTGCCATTATCGAACAAGGCCGAACTGCCTTGGCAGTCGCCAATAGTGAACTGGGGCTTGCTTTGTCCGATGACGAAATCGATTATTTAACCAACAGTTTCACGCAATTAGGTCGTAACCCAACCGATGTTGAGCTGATGATGTTCGCCCAAGCCAATTCGGAACATTGCCGTCACAAAATCTTTAATGCGGATTGGACGATCGACGGTGTAGAACAGGCGCAATCGCTTTTCCGCATGATTCGAAATACCGCCGAAAAAAGCCCTACGGGAATACTGTCCGCTTATAGCGATAACGCGTCGGTTATCGAGGGTTCCGTTACCGACGTCTTCATTCGTCATGCGGCAACCGGCGAATACGGTTACGTTAAAGAGGAAGCTCATTTGTTGATGAAAGTGGAAACGCACAACCATCCGACTGCGATTTCCCCGCATCCTGGCGCTGCCACCGGTTCCGGCGGCGAGATTCGGGACGAAGGCGCGACCGGTCGCGGATCCACCACTAAAGCCGGCCTGACCGGTTTCAGCGTGTCGCACTTGAAAGTGCCCGGTTACCAACAGCCTTGGGAAGAGGATTTCGGTAAGCCGGGACGTATAGCTTCGGCGCTCGACATCATGTTGGAAGGGCCGATTGGCGGCGCGGCTTTTAATAACGAATTCGGCCGTCCTAATATTGCCGGTTATTTTCGTACGTTTGAACAACACTCCGAAACAGGCATCGATAACGAATATCGCGGATATCACAAGCCAATTATGATTGCTGGCGGTATGGGTAATATCCGTCCGATGCTTGTCAACAAAGAGCCGATTCCGGCAGGTGCCTTAATAATTATACTGGGCGGACCGGCTATGTTGATCGGGCTTGGCGGCGGGGCCGCATCGTCGCAAACATCCGGCGAAAGTGCCGAGGAATTGGATTTCGCGTCGGTACAGCGGGAAAACCCGGAAATGGAGCGTCGTTGCCAGGAAGTGATCAATCACTGTAACTCAATGGGCGATGACACGCCAATCATTTCGATTCACGATATCGGCGCAGGCGGTTTGTCCAATGCGGTACCGGAAATCATACACGATTGCGACCGCGGCGGCTGTTTCGAGCTGCGCGATGTGCAAAACGCCGATAAAGGTATGTCGCCGATGCAAATTTGGTGTAACGAGGCGCAGGAGCGTTATGTAGTCGCAATCAAACCGGAATCGCTGGAGCTGTTCAAAGCCTTCTGCGATCGCGAGCATTGTTTGTATGCGGTGATCGGCGAAGCGACCGACGAAGAGCATTTAACCCTTAACGATGCGTGGTTAGGCGGTAAACCTGTCGATTTGCCGATGTCGGTATTGTTCGGCAAGCCACCGAAAATGCATCGCGACGTTAAACATGAGTCCAAAACATTGGCCGAGCTGGATTTGGCCGATGTGGAATTGTCGGAGGCGGTAAAGCGCGTGTTGGCATTTCCTGCCGTTGCCGACAAAAGTTTTCTGATACACATCGGCGATCGTTCCGTCACCGGTTTAGTCGCTAGAGATCAAATGGTCGGCCCTTGGCAGATACCGGTCGCCGATGTGGCGGTGACCGCATCCGGTTTCCACGCACTAACCGGCGAAGCGATGGCGATGGGCGAAAGAACGCCGCTGGCGTTGATCGATGCGCCGGCTTCAGGGCGCATGGCGATTGCCGAATCCTTGACTAACTTGGCCGCCAGTCGGATCGAATCATTGAACCAAGTCAAACTGTCCGCCAACTGGATGGCTGCAGCAGGCAGTAAAGGCGAAGATGCCGCGTTGTTCGATACCGTTGAAGCTGTCGGCATGGAGCTGTGCCCGCAATTGGGCGTCGCGATTCCTGTCGGCAAGGATTCGTTATCGATGAAAACCGTTTGGAAAGATAACCACGGCGAAAAAACGATGACTTCGCCGTTGTCGCTGATTATTACTGCCTTTGCACCGGTATCCGATGTTAGCCGTACCTTAACGCCGCAATTAAAAAATCAGGACAGCGTATTATTGCTGATTGACTTGGGTGAGGGCAGAAACCGTTTGGGCGGTTCAGTGTTGGCGCAGGTCTATAAACAACTGGGAAATGTTGCTCCTGACGTCGATAACGCAGAATTATTGAAATCCTTTTTTTACGCGATTCAATCTTTGAATGCCCAGGATAAACTGTTGGCCTACCATGATCGTTCCGACGGCGGATTATTGGCGACCGTGACGGAGATGATGTTTGCCGGACGCCGAGGCGTCGAGCTGGAAATCGAAGGCTTAGGTGAGGATACGTTGTCGATTCTGTTCAACGAAGAATTAGGTGCGGTGATTCAGGTAAGGGCGGATCAGTGTCAATCGGTATTGGATGAGCTGCAGCAGATTGGTTTGGGACATTGCACTCATCGCATCGGCGTGTCGACCGATCTTCAGCAATTGACCATCAATCACAATGGCCGTGAGATTTATTCCGCAACGCGGGCCCGGTTGCAGCAAATCTGGTCGGAACTGAGTTACCGGATGCAGGCGCTGCGCGACAACCCTGATTGTGCTAAGCAGCAGTTCGAACGCATTGCCGATGACAACGATCCAGGCTTATCTGCCGAGTTGACGTTCGACGTCAATGATAATGTTGCTGCCGTGTACGCTGCTGACGAACGGCCCAAAGTTGCGATACTAAGGGAGCAGGGGGTCAATGGCCACGTCGAAATGGCGGCCGCTTTCGATCGCGCCGGTTTTAAGGCCATCGACGTGCATATGAGCGATATTATTCATGGCCGAGTCAGTTTAAAAAACTTTACCGGCCTGGTTGCCTGTGGTGGTTT
>JBNLEI010000208.1:0-2723 GCA_050304855.1 Methylococcaceae bacterium | reverse complement strand
GCAGCCAATTCGTCGGCATGTTCCAGACTATCCGTCAAAGCCGAGGTGGCAAAGGGTGAATCGTTTTTGGTCTTTAACAGTTTTTTAAACGCAATAACCGATTGTGTGGTTTGATCGCGCAAATTGATCGGATTAGAGTCGAAGCGTAATTTCGTCAAGGTCAAACCAGCCAGTAATGCGGCAACCACTGCACCAATCAAAATGCCTTTAGCATGGCTAAATGGGAACGCGTAAATCCAAGTCGGCAAGTTTGCCCCGCCATTAGCCGGCCACGATTTGATCGGCAACAATTTCAACAAAGCCGGCAGTAAAGTCAACGACGTAATCAGGCCGATTAATATACCGGCACTAGAAATAATACCGAGTTCCGATACGCCAACGAAATCAGTCGGCACAAAAGCAAGAAAACCGATCGCCGTGGTCAATGCACACAAAAATAGCGAACGCCCAACCGTATCCATGCTATTTAAAATGGCTTGCTCGGAGTCCATGCCTTTTCCTCGGCATTCCTGATAACGCAAACATAAATGCGTGGCAAAATCGACGCCTAAGCCGATGTATAGCACCGCAAAGGCTACGGATATTAAATTCAAATGACCAATCGCGACGGCAGCAAAACCGGCGGTCAAAATTAAGCCGACGATCAACGCAACAAAGGTCACCAGCAATAAGCGAAAAGAACGCAATCCTATCCACAAGGCCGTACAGACCAATAGCAATGAGGCGATACTGGACACCACCATATCCTTATTGACAGTCTCCATTTCTTCATGCTCAAGCGCGGTTTCACCGGTTAGGCTCAATTTAACACCTGGAAACTTCTGAGCTATTTCACCGGCTAAGTTACGAAGATATTCCATTGGCCTACTAGCCGGCATTAACTGCTTAAAGTCGAGATGAGCTCTCGCAATCACCAACCGCCGCGTCTGGTCTTCGCCTAAGCTGGTATCGGTCAATAATTGTTGCCACGACAGATAGCGGTTCTGACCGGCTTTTGTCGAAACGATCGATTGATCGATGGCGTTCAATAAAGGATCCATCGGCATGGTCAAGTCCTGTTCCTTGCCTTCCAGGGCCAAACCGATGATTTCCATCAAGCCGGCAAAATTGTAATGTTCGGACAAATAACCGATAAACGGCTGCGCATCGACCAGCTTAGTCGATAAATCCTCAAGCTCTTCTACGCTTAAATATAAGAAGCCTTCCTGTCTAAAAAAGGTGTTATCCGTCGGAATATACGACGATTCGAATAAGCTTTTTTCTTTTCGCAAACGCTGTTGTACGAACTCCGCCGCCATCGCGGTTTGTTCCGGCGTCGGCGATTCCACCACGACAATAATCGCACTCGCATCTTTTGGAAACGCCTTATCCAACTTAGCCCGCATTTTAATGAACGGCAAATCCTGGGACAGCAAATCGCTAGTATTGGTATTCATCCCCAGATGATGAATGGTGTAATTCAAACTAAAGGCACTGGCCGAAATAAATATCAGCAAAATCAACCAAGGAAAGCGAATAGGCAGTTTAGCCAAAGAATGAAACAATCGAGTTGATATCGAACTAACAGCAGAAGACATGTGAGTGGTAAAAAATCCGCTTAAAATTGTGAATAGCCAATGACAGTCCAACGTTGAAACATTGTCAGCAAGCGCTCTATTTGTCGTCTGGCGATAAAAAAGATGGGTATTATATTCGAACAGTCGCCCCTTGACCCGGATTAAGGCCAAAACAATTTCGACCGACTTGATGCATCGATTTGAACAAAAGAAAGTCAGCTGTTTTGATAAAGGTCGTGAAACTTCAACCGAAAACCATTCACATGCTTCATGCGAACAGCCTAACTATCAGCTATAAAGCGGACTTAGCATATAGACCAAAATTTCCAAACTATGCTCGCCCCCTCGCTCTACGTCACTGCCATTAAGTTAACGAAAAGTCTGTCATTCCGGCATGGATTGCCGAAATCCAGAAGCCAGGGATGGTAAGCACCGGATACATCCTTGTAATCTGGATGTCGGCAATCCCTACCGACATGACGGCTTAACTTAATGGCAGTGTCGCTCTGCGTGGGATCGTAGTCTGAACCGCTCCGCGGTTCGGGACGCAAGAGCGTCCTCTTTAGGTTACCACGCAGAGCGTGGTAACCAGATTGGGAAGTTATTATCTGCCAAATCCTGATTAGGTCAGACAGAAGACAGGACTCGCATCTCGAAAGCCTAAAAAGCGATTAGCTTTTTCAGAAACACTTTTTATAGCGATCAGGAAAAAATTGCGGATGTAATCTCAATGCCTTTCGACAAAAGGTGGCGAAGGCCAAATACTGCCGACAAATGATGTCGGAATAGTTTTGTCGAGTGCGGCTTCGATTGAAACGTAAGCATCAATCGGCTTTGTGTTCACTATCAAAGTACAAAAATAATCTTAAAGGTACGGTTGCTCGCTGGACAGGTGTCGGCGGCATGGATGCCGCCATCAAGCCTACACGGATGTATTCACGGCGTCCTGCGGAAAATTTCAAGCTAGTTGTCGCCTCAATGTAAAAATTTATGCGGCCATTTTGTCCTGGTTGGGAGCCTCCTGGTTTGTGGTATTGAGAGTGTTTTGCGTATCTGCATGCTCAGGATTGAGATGAACGATATGGACTCTGTTCCAGTTGCGGGTCTGTCGACTCCATCGCCGTGGCTGTTGAGCCCTGGCTTGTTCATAAAGCGCTGCGCGTTGAA
>JBNLEI010000207.1:0-2775 GCA_050304855.1 Methylococcaceae bacterium | reverse complement strand
CCATTCCGAGATTTGTGCGGCTTTGATCGTTAATGAGGCATTAGGGACTTTGCCGAAAACGGTATTGATTCCGCACAACGAAAGAATAATCAGGAAAAGAAGACGTTTGGCTGTCATGACATTATACCTACTGTAATTGATTGATGAATCGACCATCGGTTAAACAGCAAAAAAAAGGCAAGTTTTGCTGCTTTAACCATGGAGGACCGGCTGCTCCTTTGAGCATCGTAATGGTCGCCAGGCTGCCAGCGACGATGCAGTGTTCCGCCATGACGCTGACTGCCGTCACACCGGTTACCGGCCAGCCTGTTTTAGGATTTAAGATATGGCTGTAGCGGATGCCGTTGAGCTCAAGATAGCGTTCGTAATCACCGCTGCTGGCTAGTGCGCCCGCTTTGATTTCAAGTTTTGCTACGGTCTTGTTCGGTGACCGCGGATCGCGAATGGCAATCGGCCATCCCTGGCCGTCTGAACGAGGCCCTAATACCCGGATATCTCCACCCAGTTCGATGACGCCGGAATTCACTCCTGACTGCAGGCATAAGGCAGCAACCGCGTCGGCAGCGTATTCCTTAACGATTCCTCCGAAATCCAATTCCATGCCGGGCAATGGCAAATAGACGTTTTGGTCATTCCAGTCTACTTTTTCCCAGCCGATCAATGGTAAAAATGCGTCGATTTGTGAGGTATCCGGTGGTTTGTTTTCCTTGAAATTCCATATATTTCTAAGTACTCCAGCGGTGACGTCAAACAAGCCGTTGCTTTCGACGTGGCACTGTTGTGCATAATGCAGCAGAGTTGCAGTTTCAGGGTCTATGGCATGTCGCGTGCCGTTACCGGCTGTCTGATTAATTTTAGACAGCAAACTGTCCTTCCGGTAACGCGAGTATTTTTTTTCAAGACGAGTTAATAGGCCGGTTACCTGTTGATAGACAGACCGGGCCTTACTTGCGGTTTTCGCATAGAACTGCATTTGACAGGGTGATCCCATTGCATGAAACGAGAAAAAGTACAGTTTCGACACGGGCTAAAAACGCAGGTTAAAAGAGGCGGTCAGTAAATAATAACTGAAATCATCGAATTGTCCGCTGTTATCCCCCCCAAGTTGATAACTGGATTTGCGATCGTAATATTCGATCCCGGCCTGGAATCGTAACGCAGAAATCTTGCCGATTTGCCTAAATTCCTTAGTAACTTTGATGCCTCCGGAAATAGTTCCGAAACCAGTCAAACGGTAGTCACTGGAAAATTCAGTGGCATTCGAATCGGCCTGAAAAAAAGGTTGATAAAAATAGGCTCGGTCCTGTGAATAGTACCGGAAGCGGAGAATCACCTGCCAATCATCGACGATGGGCTGGTACCAGCCAACCTCAAAAGTATGGGCATTGATATCCCAGTCGTCGGTATAAAAGCGATAGTCCAGATGCAGCGCCGCATCGTTAAGCGGTTTGAAATTTCTGACGTATTGAGTTAACCAGCTCCACTGAAATCTATTGTCGGGACGTGTGTCGTTTTTAATGCCTGCACCGTCAAAATAGACCAGTTTGTATGGATCCGATAAAAAACCCTGATGATAACCGAACGTGAAGTTGGATTTTATCACGGAGCTTTGATCCAGGATCTGGGTCGCACCCAGCAGGTACTGCTGACTGGTTTTATACTTGTTATAATTAAAACCGGTTGGCTCGACCTCGTCGAAGGCCACCGAAGCACCGAAATTCAGCGTGGTCATTTTCTTATTCAAGTCCCAGCTCAAATTGGTATTGACATAACGGGACATGTAATCATGTTCCCGCGAAAAACCTCCGCCCAGGCTTAAAGCGACTTTGTCCCAAAAATAGTTGAAATTGCCACTGATTGCATCGCGTTGTTCCATAATGGAAGCACCGCTCAGAATTTGTTGTGGCTGGTTATCGGGGCCTTTTATGTTGAATATCGGCGATGCGCCTGTAAGCGTGTCGCGGACCAGATTTACCGAGGCGGCCATCGATTTTCCAATGGGGGCTGATAAAGCCCCTTCAAAAATATCGGCGGACATTCTGTGTTCGCTTTCCGCATAGTGTCCGTACAGAAAATCCGCGTTGTAAGTCTCTTCGATACGGCCGGCATTTGCTTCCTGCACGATGCCGGGCAAGGTGAGGGCGATACAGGTTAATCGCCCGACAGCATTCATGTTGTTTTTTGCCATAAATGGTAACTATTATTATTGTTGGATGCGCATGCATCGGTAAACGTTGTGCTTTAAGATTGACGGAAGATCAGTTGCAGCCGCAGCCTCCGCCGCCACCGCCGTACCCGCCGGAAGCTCCTTCTTTACTAAACTGGGTATGCTGACGTAAGCCCGATTCCAAAGGATCCGTGTCGAATGCCATATTGGGTGCGGCAAGTTTATCCCGTTGCCAGGGCTTGACTTCCGAACATGATACGACGCACATTACAGTTGCCAATAAAGCGAAGGAAGTTATTATTTTCATTGATAATGGTCATTGTTGTTCGAGCAAAGAGGCGATTTTATTTTCTAATTTGCCGATGTCAGCCTTGGAAAAACCGTTGTGAACGTGTTGCACCACGCCGTGTTTGTCGATAATGAAGGAGGTTGGCATTGACTCGATTCCGTATTTCTCAGCCCATTCACCTTCGGCATCATGAAGGATGGTGAAGGTGACAGGTAATTCGGCCAGAAATTTTTGGGCATCGTCGAGATCTTCATCCAGATTGACGGCGACCACTTCAAAACCTTGCTTTTGGTATTTTTCAAACAATTCATTCAATAAA
>JBNLEI010000206.1:0-4323 GCA_050304855.1 Methylococcaceae bacterium | reverse complement strand
CCGCATTGTATGGCCCCTTCATCGATCAAAGCCGATTGTAGCGGATTCGGATTTTCCGCTCCCAGTCCCTCCACGGTCACTACATGACAGCCGGCGACCCGGCCCAAAGGCAACAGACAACTGTTTAATGCGCGATAACGTATTCGACCATTTATCATTTCGCCAAGCAATATCTGGCAAGTTCCGCAATCTCCTTCGCGACAAGCGCCTTTTGTTGCTGTCAGCGCCTGTTGACGGATAAAGTCAAACACCGTCATTCCATCCGGTTGCCCGGTCTCGATGCCTCGTCTATTGAGCATAAAATTAATCATCGGCAGCGACTTGCAACGACGTAAAACGGAAACTGCGCCCATCAAACAATCCTCGGTCGCTCAGTTTCAGTTCCGGTACGACCAATAACGCCATAAAAGACAATGTCATCAACGGCGACCGCAGATTTGACCCCAAAGCTATGGCCTGTCGGTTCAATGCGGCGTAATGCGCGGCTATTTGATCGGCATCACCATTGCTCATTAAGCCGGCCACCGGCAACGGCAGACTGGAAAACCGATTTTGGGCACCGACTACGGCAACACCACCCTGCAGCCGGATAATGCCGTTGACGGCCAGACATAACGCATCAATATCGGCAGCTACGGCAATAATGTTGTGAGAGTCATGGGCGACGGTCGAAGCCAAAGCCCCCTGCTTCAAACCGAAACCATGAATCAACGCAACCGCCGGCGGAAGCGGTTGATAACGGTTGACCACCGTCAACAACAGAATATCCCTTTCGGTATCGGGAACGATATAGCCGTTATCGGTAGTAGCATCGGTCAACCATTCTTCGGTCAATAATTCACCGTCAAACGCCTTGATCACCCGAACTTGTAAGCTATCGCAACGAATCCTGAAATCTTCAGGTTTTACCGTCCGGGCATTAAAGACATTGCAAAGCTCGCTCTCAACCGAGTCGATCAGACAAATTCCTCGGGCAGAGACAATATGACCGTCGATCCAAGTCTGCAAAGGTTGAAAATCAGCCAAATCGTCAACCAGCACGGCATCCATCGAATCGCCGATACATAATTGCCCAACCGGCAAACCGTAATGTTGTACCGGGTTCACGCAGGCGCAGCGCAAAACGGCAAAGACGTCATGGCCCTCTGCTACCGCACGGGCTGCCAGCTGATTAATATGGCCCCGCTGCAAATCGTCCGGATGCTTGTCGTCGCTACAGAACATGACTTTGTGCGGATGCGTCTCGATCAGCGGATGCAACGCCTCAAAATTACGCGCAGCCGAACCTTCGCGTATCAAAATATGCATACCTGCAGCAATTTTATCCAATGCCTCATCCAGGGAACTGCATTCATGATCGGTACTGATGCCGGCTGCGGCGTAACGTCTTATATCCGCATTACTAATTCCGGGCGCATGACCATCTATCGGCAAAGCGTAGCGTTTGGCCAGGTCCAATTTCTCCAATACCGCAGGGTCACCGGATAAAACACCGGGGTAATTCATCATTTCCGATAAATAACCAACCTCCCCGTTACCAAACAAACTTTTTAAGTGCTCTGAGTCTAATTTTGCGCCAGCCGTTTCGAAAGCCGTCGCAGGAACGCAGGAAGGTGCGCCGAAAAGAATTTTCAGCGGTGTTTGTGAGGCGTTGACAAACATAAAATGAACGCCTTCCAAGCCCAATACATTGGCAATTTCGTGGGGATCCGACACGGTCGCCACTGTTCCGTGCCTAACGGCCAAGCGAGAGAACTCGACCGGCGTCAACAGGGAGCTTTCAATATGTACATGAGCATCGACGAAGCCGGGAATTAAATAACCCCCTGCTGATTTTTCGTTGCCGAGATATTGAATATTTCGAATAACGCCTTTTTCCCAGACAGTTTCGGCAAAATAGATCCGCCGCTGATCGATATCGACGACGTTACTTTCAAGACGACCGGATTGACGTTCCATAAGGTTTATTGATGTCGATTAATACCGCACATGCGTTGCCCGATTTTCCCGCCTCTTCCGCTCGATTTTAGAAAGAAGATCAGCTTGGCACTTAGGTTATCCATTTGCGATAAAACCCTTTGACTTTGTCCTGTAACAAACCGATAGTCTCGCTGACTTCCTCCAGTGGTTCATTAAGATCCACGGAAAATCGATTTTTTCTATCTGCCAGCTTTTTCTGCAGTGCTTCAATTTTGGCCAGATCCGCTTGCTGCCTTTCAATAATGGCAGCAGGAATCGCCTGTAAAGGCGTGTTTTGATTCTTAATCAACGCTTTTTTGATTTCCAAATCGTATTGCAATCGGTCGATATGATTTTGTTGCGCGTTAATGTTCTCTTGCAATGCAGCCAGCTCGACTATTTGCTCGCTATCTGATCGTCGTTTCGCAGCCTGTTGCAATAAACGTTCGATTAGGTCCCGGTGTTGTTGCCATATCGAAACGGAAATTTCCTTCCGCGTTTGAGCAGAATCGATCTCGCCAGTGTTCGGTGTAAATCCGGGATTTTCCGGTAACGCTGAAGTCAATTGACGATTCAGCTTAATCAACTGTTCGTTGTGTTGCTGAAAATAATGTTCCAATTCGTTCAAATGCTGGATTTTACTTTCTGCTGTCTGTTTTTCTTGTTCAAGCCGTTGATATTGGTCGCGACTGATAGCCTGCTCGCCTTCCGCCTTGAGTTGTGCGAGCTGATTCTCTAACTCGTTTACTCTTTCGATATCGGAAGGATCCGAAGGCGGCCTATTATTCGCCAACTGTCGAATTTGGTCGTTTTTAGACACCAGCTCGGCTTCCAATTGCAGCAGTTGTTGTTTTACGACATTCAAATCGGTGGCTAACTGTGCCGATTCCCGCGCCATTTCCGCCATTCGATCCTGATCGGGTTTTTGTTGGCCCGTTTTGTTATCCGACTCATCCCTACTAGGATCGAGAGTCAAGGACTGAACGGATTTCTGTTCGGCAAGTTCGTTTTGAAGCTGATCAATCCGTTCGGTTTTATCGTCCAAAATCACCTGTAAATTTTCAAGCGCTTCCTGTTTATCGGCCAATAACCGTTCTTTTTCGCGCAACTCGGCCTCTATCGACAATCGGTTTTGTTCGCTTTCCGTTAATTGGCGATTTATTATCTCCGATTGCTTGGTTTCCTGTTCCGTGGTCCGATCAAGCTTGGCAAAATCCAGATCGGCCTGCTTTCCCGCCGATAAAGTATCTTCCAACTGCAATTGCAAGGCCGAGATCCGATATCGATATCGTAAAGCGACCATCAAACCGCTCACTAGAGCGGTCAAGAAAATCAATACGACGGTGTAACGTGTATTATCGATAGCGATTTGCTGCCAGTCAGCCAGAAAATTCGCTATTTTGAGTACGAATATATCCACAGCGATCAACCCGGAATTAGCGTCAACAAAGACAACGAATGTACCAGAATTCAAGCCGGACAAAAAATTTTTCTGGTAAAGAAACTGACTCGTATACGGCTGGCTGATGATGCTGTGTCAACCAGCGTATTTGCTTCGACGCATCGCAATAGACTGTTCCAGGTCTAGAAAGAAGCGGCCAACTATGCCGTCACTTTGCGGGAGCGTACCTAAAAATCGGAGGTATATAGTCGCCCGCCTTGAGTTGAATCAGAGGATTCAGTAAGCCGTCGGATATGTTGTAAACCCAGCCGTGTATTGTTGGAGCTTGAGTCTTATCCCAAGCTTCTTGAATAATGGACGTATGGGATAAGGAATGGACCTGCTCCATAATATTCAATTCCACCAGCTTGTTGGTCTTTTGTTCCTCAGTAGGTAAGGAATCGATTTCATCCTGGTGAAGTCGATAAACATATTTAATATGCATCAGCCACTTATTGGCAATCAACAGGCTGGAATCCTGCTTACCAAGAGCGGCCCTGATACCTCCGCAATTATAATGTCCGCAAACAACGATATGTTTGACTTCCAAAACATTGACCGCATATTGAAGTACGCTAAGACAATTGAAATCGGTGGAAATGACCTGATTTGCGATATTCCGGTGAATAAACATTTCACCAGGCTCGGCGTTAACAACAATTTCAGCCGGTACCCGACTGTCGGAACAGCCGATCCATAATAACTCCGGTTTCTGCTGTTTAGCCATCTTCTCAAAATAAACCGGATTTTCGGTTTTAATTTTTTCGGCCCAAACCTTATTATTTTCCAAAAAATTCTCGAATGCTTGCATAAGATACTCTTTACCGTGAAATACTTCGTTGTTATTCTGACACTTTTTACAAATTGTCTTGTCTGAAACAAAAGTTCTGCCGGCCATCAACGCACTATTTTGAATCTGGAAA
>JBNLEI010000205.1:0-3987 GCA_050304855.1 Methylococcaceae bacterium | reverse complement strand
TCTGAACTATGTCACTCAAATCTGTGATCGGTACACTGAGTTGTCGGATTTTCGCAGCTTTCTGCAGAACAAGGTACTTCCTCTCTACCGAAAAAAATTATGAAAGCGATGATTCTGGCCGCAGGCCGCGGCGAACGTATGCGCCCGTTAACCGATTCCATTCCGAAACCGCTGCTTAAAGTTGCGGATAAACCGTTAATTCAGTACACCATCGAAAATCTAGTCGAAGCCGGATACCGGGAACTGGTCATTAATCTCGCCCATTTAGGAGAGCAGATTAAAGAATATTTCGGTAACGGTCATGCATTAGGGGCGGACATTGCCTACTCCTATGAAGGCGAACACGGTATGGAAACCGCAGGCGGCATTATTAACGCACTGCCACTGCTTGGGAACGACGCTTTTTTAGTGATTAATGGTGACATTGCCTGCGATTTTCCTTTATCCTCTTTGAGAGAGAAACATTTCGATCTGGCGCATTTGGTTCTGGTGAACAATCCGCCTCATCATGCGGAAGGCGACTTTCATTTAAAAAACGACGGCAGGTTGTCGGTACTTGGTCCGAACAAGCTGACTTTCAGCGGGATCGGGATTTATCGCCCACACTTGTTTTCGAATATCGCGGCCGGCAAAAGAAAACTCGGTCCCTTGTTGAAACGTCATATGCCGGAAGGTCGAATCAGCGGCGAACATCACCCCGGTTTCTGGATGGATATCGGCACTCCCGAACGTTTGCAGGAACTGGAACATTACTACCAACAATGAGGAATAGGCCATGTCAGACCATGTTTATAAAAAAATCGAACTAACCGGTTCTTCCAGTGCAGGTATGCAGCAAGCTATCGAGAACGCTGTCGCTAAAGCCGCACAAACGGTGAAAAACATGCGCTGGTTTGAAGTCGTAGAAACTCGCGGACATATCGAAAATGGAAAAGTGGCACATTGGCAAGTGACCATAAAAGTCGGATTTACCATTGAAAATTGAAACGCCGATTAACCGCTTTTTGTTTTAGAAAGCTCTCCAGCTGAGAATTTTTGCTTTTTTCGAGTTTAAATCCGTCGTTCAACTAGGTCGGATCGAAAGTTCTGCTTATAAATGGGGATTTTGAGCGTATGCGTTAACATGAGTCATAAACATTATCGCTTGGTTTATAGCGTCCAAACGATGAATGCTGCGCTCAAAATTCAACGGTCTTGAACTGCGCATTGGAGGAAAGCACTTCCATTTTATCTAAGCGATTCAGCTCGATTTGCAACTCCTCCCGACACTCTTCTAAAATCAAATATTCGCGTTTCTCAGCATCGACCCACGTGTCTACGGCTTTACCCTCGATCATTTGACGGTCTTTCAACGTCAACCTTAGCCGATAACCGTACATGCAGGCGATTTCAATATAATCATGCAACTGACAGGAAATGAGTCTGTTCATAACGTGAACCGGATGTACCGACGAAGCGGAGAACCAGCGGTCCATAAGAACGCTTCGGTGTAATAATGCATCAAGGCCAAATAACCCAATAAGCCCAACGTAATGGCTTTATAAATTTCGCTTCCGAATAAATACCGGGTGACGATATTCACCCACTCGTCGCCGTAGACCTGCAATAAAAAAGTTAAGGCGAAAGACAATAACGGCAATACGATAAAAACATGCACATTGCATCTTGCCGCCGACTGATATAACCAATTCTGGGGTTGTTGATGGTGTTTGTTGTAATCATGGGTGACGTAAAAAATATAAGCGGTGGCATCGTGCACCAACCGGGGAATCAGAATCGCAAGGAAATAGTATTGCAAGCTGTATAAATATAAACTGCTGACCACCAACAAAGTATTGCCCCACATGAAACATTTCCCGAATACCGTATCTATCTTTCGCTGACAAGCGATCGATGCGACCACTAACAATGCCACCAATCCGGCGGCAATACGCCTAATCCATTCCGCTTGTTGCGGCTCGAGGCTGTTTTTCAAAAAAATCCCCATGTAAATAAAAATGCCGGCCACGACACTTAACCACAGCAACAGATAAAAAGCCCAGGCCGGCAATCGACAAACGGCCTTACCGATCCCGTGCTGTTGTTTGAGGACATGATAAACAGTCCAGCAGGCAGTAATGATATAGAGCGCTTTGTACGGAATAAACAAACTGCCGATACCGAAAAAAACGATGATGAACGCCGTCATCGCCAAAATTTTTGTCTTATAAAAAGCTAAATATTCCCTGTTGCTGGCCAGTAAAATCGCGCTAGCGACGATATGCGGAGTCCCAAACAGAACCTGAAACAAAATATAATGCGTAGGACTGCTGGGCAAATTTTTCAATAAATAATCACCCCAAAATGCAGAGTCCGCCCATTGAATCAACAAGCATATCGGAATAATGGCGTACAACCCCATTAACACTCGAAACGAGACGGCTAATTTGTTGTCGTTAATATCTTGCTGAATGGAAAGACCTCGCACAGACATGATGCAACCTTTTATTTTTATTATATTTACACTGGACAAACTGAGAGAAATCAGGGATAAAACCCTTAGGTCGGCGTTTTCCTGCGCCCTAATCGCACTCGCAGTATTGAGGCGACACCTTAATTATTACGGTTTTGACCGGCATAACTCAATAGCGAATATGAATTTTCAATTACATCCGCGTCTGGAACAGGATTGCATTGCCGTTGGTCGGTTCGGTCTTTCCCGCTTATTGTTGATGAATGACAGCCAATACCCTTGGTATCTATTGGTGCCGGAGAGAGAGGACGTCAGTGAAATTTACCAACTTTCACAGGTAGACCAACTGCAATTGCAGCAAGAATCCTGCCTGCTCAGTAAAAAACTGGCTTTGATTTATCGCGCCGACAAAATGAATATCGCCGCCATCGGCAATATGGTTCCACAATTGCATGTCCACCATATCGTCCGCTACCGAACCGACAAAGCATGGCCGGCGCCGGTTTGGGGAAAGTTTGATGCCATTCCCTATAGCAAAAAACAAATCGAAGAAAACGTGGCGCTCATCAGAGAGGCCCTGCAAAGCGATTTAATTGACTAAGAATTCGGTAAAAAACACATCCCGAAAACCGTCGCTGTTCTCATATTTATCCAACGCGTCGGTGATAGTTCTCTTGGTTTTTACGCGTAGGGCTTCACGCTGGTCCATGGTCTGCAGTTCATCGGCCGATAAACCGCTGAATAGCATAATCAATTCGTGGCGCAACATCGGCAGATGCTTTGCCACCTTTTCAATATATTTTTCGCCTTCAATCAACAATTGCACATTGACCATCAGATATTTTCTGCGCTCGGCTAAATTGACGGTAAATTTTGGCTTCATTTCCAAATATTCCATTTCCGGTATTTTTTCCTTTTCGCCTTCTTCTTCGGCATGAACGAAACCGGCAGACATCATAAAACTAAGCAACAAAACCAAAACTCTCACAGCGTTTCCTCATATAATGATCATTAATCAATACGACGTTTATAAGCCCGATCGTTAGAGTGACGAATCAAAGTATATTCTAATTTTTTGTAAATACCACCATGACCCAACAACAAGCCATCGGCCCGATCATGATCGATATCGAGGGACAAACACTCACTCCTTACGATCGAGAAAAAATCAATCATCCCAATACCGGCGCCATCATTCTGTTTTCACGTAATTATGCAACCCCGGACCAAATCACCCGATTGATCAAAGACATCCGACGTAGCAGGAACGGGGATATTTTAATCGCCGTCGATCAGGAAGGCGGTCGGGTGCAACGCTTTCAAAACGGTTTTACTCGTCTGCCGGCAGCCGCTCATTATGCCGATCAACCGGAACTTGCTGAGGTGGCAGGTTGGCTGATGGCTATGGAGTTGTTAGCAGTTGGCGTCGATTTCAGCTTTGCCCCAGTGCTCGATGTCGATTGCGGTATCAGCGAAATCATCGGCGATCGTTCTTTTTCCCGAGATTGTCGCCTCGCCGCTCAACATGCCGGCAA